>JBBQDY010000036.1:0-16696 GCA_038320155.1 Cytophagales bacterium | reverse complement strand
AATTTGATTGACTAGAATCTTGATATTCCTGACAAATCGGAACAAAAAGATCAGAGAAATCAGGCTGTAAATACCAATAAACAGGTATCCCCAATTGAATTGAGCTTCTTCTACCATATTGTAAATCGAAGTTTCCTCAATGTATTCCTGACTCGCTGATTCAGGTAAATATTCCTGAGTCACTATTGAAACTGGCTCTACCTCCTCTACCGGAACCTCAATCGTTAAAAGCGGGATTAGAAAAGATACTACCACTGAAAAAAGCAGGAAAAATCGATTGAATCGATGCATAACTTCCCGCTGCAAAAGCAATCGGTGCAGCAGTAATAAAATAAGCAGGCAGGCTATGGATTTGAGTAAGTAAACCATCATTTTTTCTGATTAAGCTGATCTTCAATAATACTTTTTAGCGTCAATAATTCATCCTCCGAGAGGTCCGACTTTTGAGTGAAAAAAGAAGCAAACTGTGCTGGTGAGTCGTTGAAGAAGTTTTTGATTAGACCTTTAATATGCTTCGCAAAATAATTATCCTTGCTCACCAGCGGAAAATATTGTCTCATGTTTCCAACCAAATTATACCCTACGAAATCCTTATCCTGCATCCGCTTGAGTAAGGTAGAAATGGTCGTAGCCGCTGGCTTTGGATCTGGATATACTTCCAACAAATCTTTCATGAAGGCAGATTTAAGCTCCCATAGATGATTCATCAACTCCTCTTCTGTTTTCGATAATTTCATAATTTCTAAAAGTATTTCTACAAATGTAGAAGACTATTTCAATTCTACAATTGTAGAAGGAAAATATTTTAAAAAATTCTAATCGGACTTACTGACTCAAATCCTGATTTAACTTCAAAAAAATTGAAGAATCACCCTCAATGCTACAAATTCTATGAAATCAAGGTTTGAAATCTACCTTTAGCCTAAAGAATCTAAAAATCTCCCTAAGATTTGAATTGAAGTTTTCCAAAGGAAAGTAAACTCAAAGCCCATAGTTGGGAGTTTCCAACAGGAAGTTTTAAATTCGAAACCGCTCAAGACCTAGAATACTACATGTCAGCTGAAAATATACGATTACAAGAAGACCGAGAATTTAAAAAGCATTGGAAAAAATGGGGTCCATACCTTACTGAGCGTCAATGGGGTACTGTTCGAGAAGATTATAGCCCGGATGGAGCCGCTTGGGAAAATGTCACCCATGACGATGCTCGAAGCAAAGCTTATCGCTGGGGAGAAGAAGGAATCGCCGGTATTTCCGATCACAAGCAGAAATTTTGCCTCGCATGGGCTTTTTGGAATGGCAAAGATCCTTTCATCAAAGAACGGCTTTTTGGGTTGTCCGGAAATCAGGGAAATCACGGAGAAGATGTCAAGGAAATCTATTATTACCTTGATTCTACGCCTACGCATAGCTACATGAAGATGCTGTATAAGTATCCTCAGGCCGAATACCCTTACCAATTACTACTCGATGAAAGTCAGCGTAGAAATAAATTAGACCCTGAGTTTGAACTCATTGACACAGGGCTGTTCGATGAAGACAAGTATTTTGATATTTTCATAGAATATGCCAAGCACGATATTGAGGATATCGTCGCCATCGCAACTATCCATAATCGCGGTCCTGAAGAAGCCAAAATTTGGGTGATGCCGACCCTTTGGTTTCGGAAAACCTGGTATACCGGCCATGAGCCATTTTTACCAAAACTCAGCAAACAAGGTCCAAATGCAATCAAAGCTTTCAGTCCCAAATCCGGTAACTACACGATTGATTTCGAAGGTGAACCTGAGCTAAAATTTTGTGATAACGAAACCAATCGAGAGCGCCTCTACGGTATCAAAAATGAAAAGCAATTCCCTAAAGATGGGATCAATGACTATGTCGTCGATGGGAATTCGAAAAACGTGAATCCGAAAGACTTTGGAACGAAAGCCGCCGCAATCTACCAGATCACAATCCCTGCGGGTGAGAGTCGACAAGTGAAATTGAGACTTCATCATATGTCAGAGAGCGATCCTTTAGAGATTTGTGATCCTTGTATGGAAACCCGTAAAGCTGAGGCAGATGAATTTTATGGAGCGCTTCAAGCCAGGGTCACCAATCCTGAAATGAGGAGTATTCAGCGTCAGGCCTATGCAGGTATGATGTGGTCCAAGCAATTCTATTATTATGATGTGGAGCGCTGGCTGGAGGGAGATCCCGGTCGATATGTGCCGCCCGTCTCCCGCAAAAGCGGACGAAATGCCAAATGGAGGCATCTTCAGAATTATGACATCATCTCCATGCCTGATAAGTGGGAATATCCTTGGTATGCGGCTTGGGATTTGGCATTCCATACCATCCCGATTGCGCGTTTAGACCCGGAATTCGCAAAAGCTCAGCTCTTGCTTCTTTTGAATGAGTGGTACATGCACCCAAATGGGCAGATGCCCGCTTATGAGTGGAATTTTTCTGACGTGAATCCACCCGTGCATGCTTATGCAGTGCAGCGTGTCTATCAAATCGACAAACGGGCTAATAACGGAAAAGGCGACCAGGAATTCTTGGAAAGAGCCCTCCACAAACTGATGCTGAATTTCACCTGGTGGGTCAATCAGAAAGACTCCGATGGCCTCAATATCTTCGAGGGAGGTTTCTTGGGATTGGATAATATTTCACTTTTCGATCGCAGTCATGCCCAATATTACCAAGGAAAGCTAGAGCAAGCTGATGCGACTTCTTGGATGGCGATGTTCTCTTTAAACATGCTTCGAATTTCACTGGATCTCTGCGAATTCAACAAAGTCTATCAATTCACAGCGACGAAGTTTTTGGAGCATTTTTTATACATCGCTGGCGCCATGAATAACATTTCGAAAGAAGATATTTCGCTTTGGGATGATGTAGACAATTTCTTTTATGATGTCTTTCATTTGAAAGGAAAAGAGCCGAAGCGAATGAAAGTCCGGTCCATCGTCGGATTGATTCCACTTTTCGCTGTGGAACCTATTCGGGAAGACCTTTTCAATTCTTTACCGGAATTCAAAAAGCGTTTGGATTTTTTCCTTCGGGAAAAGCCAAAACTTGCCGCTTTAATTTCCAATTGGATCCAGCCTGGTTATGAAAAACGTCGCTTGTTCTCTCTGCTGAGAGGACATCGAATGAAGTCAGTATTGCAGCGAATGCTGGATTCGGATGAGTTTCTGAGTGACTTTGGCATTCGTTCGCTATCGAAATTTCATGAAAACCACCCTTATACGATGAAAATCAAGGGTGATCTTTTATCAATCAAGTATACGCCTGGGGAATCCGATACCCGAATGTTCGGTGGGAATTCGAATTGGCGGGGGCCGATTTGGTTTCCGATCAACTACCTGATCATCGAGTCATTGAAGAAGTTTGATTTCTATTACGGCGGCAATTTCTCCATCGAATATCCTACTGGATCAGGAAATTTCTTGACGATGGATTTGATCGCAAAAGAGCTTTCCTTGCGCTGCATTAAAATTTTCTTGAAAGATGAAAATGGAAACCGACCCGTCTATGGAACCAATGAGAAGTTCCAAAAAGACCCTCATTTCAATGAGCATATTCTTTTCTATGAATATTTTCATGGAGATTCCGGTAAAGGCCTTGGTGCTTCCCACCAAACAGGTTGGACTGGTTTGGTCGCAGAAATGATCCACAAGTATTACAAACAAGACGAACACAGTCATCATGCCTCTGCTACCTTATTTAGAAGCTGATCGGATCGAAGCAGGTTGCGATGAAGTCGGTCGAGGATGCCTAGCCGGACCTGTGGTAGCTGCTGCTGTCATTTTGCCCCCTGATTACAGGAATGATTGGATCAATGATTCCAAAAAGCTGAGCAAAATCAAGCGCGAGGAACTCGTGGAAGAGATCCAGAACAATGCGATTGCTTGGCAAATAGCGGAAGCTTCCGTAGCTGAAATCGATGAAATCAATATTTTAAATGCTTCTTTTCTGGCTATGACTAGAGCTGTAATAGGTTTGGCTGTTTCGCCTGATCATCTCCTGATTGATGGAAATCGATTCAAGTCTGAGTTGAAAATACCTCATACCTGCGTAATCAAGGGTGATGCAAAATTCGCGAACATTGCTGCTGCTTCTATCTTAGCAAAAGTCTATCGGGACAAGTTTATGGAGAGGCTGGCTTTAGATTTTCCTCAATACAGTTGGGAGCGAAATGCCGGCTATGCTACGCTAGCCCACCGGGCAGGAATCGAGTTACATGGGGATTGCTACTGGCATCGAAAAAGCTTCAAACTGCTAAAAAACCAACTGGACCTGAGATTTGATTAAAACTCAAATACATGTAGATGTGTATCCGCTTTTCTGCCAGTAAGGGACATTCGAAAAATAGAATTTGCTAAAAGCTCTCTATGAACGTCACATCCGGTCATCAATCAACCCTATCCGTCTTTCGGGCAGTTATCTTCGGTCTTGTTAATCAGAGAAAATACGGCTACTGGCATCATTCCGTTCAATCATAACAAGTATTAATCTTCAGCTTGATTCACCACTGGTTCAATAATTACTTCTTCGGAATTTACTTCTTCTATTTTCATTCCCTTCATCATGTCTGCACTGCCTGTTCCCATACCCATAATCGTGCGCATGGCCACCTGGGGTGAAATTTTTAGAAATATTAGGGATGTTTTAGGGGCATGATAGATATTTCCATTCATGGGGTTTGGAGCTGTAGGAACAAATATGGTAAACAGCTCCTCACTGATTTTCTCTGTAACAAATCCCGTCATCAATGTGCCAGTCTTATAAGGATCGAATAAAACGACCTGTGAAAAAGGCAATTCCTTCATCCCAATAAACTTATTCACGGTCTGATGAACTACATTATAAATTGGAATTTTCCATAAATACCTCCGTTCAAACTGCTTAAAGTAATACCTGCCTTTCCGGTTTCGGACCAGAACCCCTATTCCAAAAATAATCACCAGGAAGATAAGTAAGGAAAGCAGTTTGATCCACCAACGAGGCTCATCTTTGCCTAGATCAAGTAAGGCGCTGAGGGGTTCGACTAATTCAAATACAAAATTGAGAATTAGTGAAAACAAAATCAGAATCAGTGCCAGGGGAATCAAGATAATAAACCCTTGAAAAATAGTCTCCATGATATAACCCCGCTCCTTTTCTGGAGCTTGGTGATCATCGTTTTGTTGATTCAGATCCATTTTGTTCTTTGCTTATGTTTAAAAAAAGCCCAAAAAATGGGCTTTAATGATTATTTTTAAATACTTATTTCTTATTTAAGAAGTTCATTAGTAGGGAAATTACCAATAGAACTAAGAAAATATAAAAAATGATTTTTGCAATGCTTGCAGCACCTGCCGCGATGCCTCCAAATCCGAAGATGGCAGCGATTACTGCAACAATTAGGAAAATTACGATCCAACGTATCATAGCTTTTGAGTTTAGTGAAAGGTTAATTCTAGCTCCCAAAAAATGGTGCCATATAACCAAAATCTGGTAAAAAGGTCCTTTATAAGCTAATTCCAATGAATTCAATGATTAGAATGAGCATCAATTTCCCCAATAGGAATATTTTTTTTTAATTAATCTTAAAAAAGGGGGGTTGGATTTTCCCAAAATAAGAATCTCCTATATGGTTTTAGGGAATCATATCACTACTTTTCTGCTTCCACATATCGCTCAAAGACCAATTTACCACCGCTAGAATTTTTCGAGATCGGTTCAAGCACCATTTTATTCGGTCCGATTTCGACGATTTTTGCTTCGCGCATTTCTTTCCCATCAAAAATTGTGAGCACATTGTCATTCTTCAGTTCAATCTTCGCCTTTTTCATCACGATGGTGTTATTCACATAATCGGTATAGTTAAGACTATCACTCGAAATAAAATTATAAACGGTGTTCTCCAATCTTGACTTGATTTTATATTCGATGTTTGCTCGCATCGCAGAATCGGAAGATTGATATTGAGGCGAATTTTTTACTCGGTCAATTCCATCAAAATAGACCAATTGCCATTTTCCCAAAAGTTGTTGAACTTGGATCTCAGCATTGCTAAGCATCACGGCAAATAATAGCGAATAGATAATCGATAAATTCATAGTACTTAGATAGGCAATTATTTTGCCAATAAAAGACATCAATTTGATATTAAGTCAAAAGCGAAATACAAGGCATTTCTTAGCTTGTAAAAAACGAATTCTAAGCTATTGAACTATTTTTATTTCCAGAAAAGGTAACCATTCTGAAGCTTGACGCTCAGCGTATTCAGCTAAAAAATAAGCCAGTGAAGGCTTAAATGGCAAGTTGTTCAGATGTAATCCCGCTTGCTCGGGTGATTTATTTCCTTTGACTACATTGCAACGGTGGCAGGCGGTGACCAGATTGGTCCAGTTGCTTTTTCCACCTTTGGAACGCGGGATCACATGATCAATAGTGAGTTGTTTTTTACTTCCGCAGTATTGGCATTCACCTTTATCTCTGCGAAAAAGATTATTTCTATTCAATAATACCCCTCGGAAGGGTATGTTTTTATAATGCTTCAAACAGATAACCGCGGGATAGTCAAAGCTTTGGCTGACGGTTCGGATTTCTAAAAACTCATAGGTGGAAAGGCAGGAGACTTTGTCCAAATGAAGGAGCACAATCGCCTTTTGAACAGTAACCACTGCTACAGGAGAATTATCCAGATTGAGGACTAATACCCTTTTTTCCATGCTATCCAATGAGATTTCGAGATTCCAAAACGACCTGTTTACCGGGAATGTTTTTTGCAAAAGCTAGCCATTCGTCGAAATCGGTTACCCGCATTCGATTATCCATCCAGAGCACTTCTTCTGCTCCTAGATATAATGCCAACCGCTTTTTATCTGAATCAGATTCACTTAAGACTATAACATCTCCAGCTATCATCTCTTCGGCAGCTACCGATTTTCCAGGGAGCCTTTCTAACTTCCATAGATATCCTCCGATGGCAAAAATCAGTGGAAAGGCCTGCCCTTCATCCAAACCAAATATACTTCTTCCGCCAGGTTGAAATGGCGCATTGATGTATTTTAGAGCAATATCAATTAATTGTTTGCGGTCGGCTAGAATGGCGTGGCTGCGAACTGAACCTGTAAACCCGATATGATCTCGCCAATTGAAGAGTTCCAAATCTGAGAAATGTAGTCTGCTTCCCGGAAGCAGATATAAGTTTGTTCCGATGTATTCGATTGCAGCGATTGGACTGGTCACTACCTGAAAGTCATTGGTGAGGTAAGTTTGATAATCAGCAGCGGGGATCTCTTTCAGCAATTTGGAAGGAATGTACCCACTGTGTCCCGTGTCCTCGTGAGTGATCTTGAACCATTGCTGATCATTGCTGGTGGTGAGCACTTGGTAGCATTCCCCGAAAAGTAATTGTGTGATTAAAGCAGAATCAAAAGTGGGCTGGCGGTAGATCGGCAGGATCGTCTGCCTACAAATCCCAAAAACATCAGTTAAAGGCCATTCGCTGAATTTCTCTTTTTGCATCTTTTTCCTTCAAATCCTGTCGCTTGTCATGTGTTTTCTTTCCGCGACCTAGTGCAATTTCCATTTTTGCTAGACCTCGATCGTTGATAAATATACGAACAGGAATGATGGTAAGACCCTTTTCCTGAGACTTAGTTTGAAGTTTTTCGAGTTCTCGCTTACCTAATAATAACTTTCGATCCCGGATAGCTACGTGATTGTAACTGGCTGCCATTGAATAGGGAGCGATATGCATTTGACGAACGTATAACTCACCATCTAGGAAAATACAGAATGATTCCGTCAGGGAAACTTTGCCTTCACGAATCGATTTGATCTCAGTTCCTTTCAGGACCATTCCTGCTTTGTAGGTGTCCACAAACTCAAACTGAAAGCTTGCTTTCTTATTCTTGATGTTGATAATCTTATCGAATTTAGAGTCTTTGCTCATGCCTTAAAACTTCATTTTAGCAAGGGGAGTCACTTCCAAGGAAGAAAAGTCACCTTTGAGGTATTTGTAATGTGCCGCCATGGCGATCATCGCGGCATTGTCGGTACAGTATTCGAATTTTGGAATGAACAAGTTCCAATTTTTCTCTTTGGCTAATAGACCCAAAGCATCTCGAAGACCAGAATTGGCAGCAACGCCACCTGCTATTGCCACATTATCCACCTGATGTTCATTTACCGCAAGCTTCAATTTAATCAAAAGCATTTCGATCAGGCTATATTGAATGCTTGCACATAGATCCGCCAAATTCTCTTCGATGAAATTTGGATTTGTCTTCAACTGATCTCTAAGAAAATATAGTACTGCAGTCTTGATTCCACTAAAAGAGTAATTCAATTCAGGCATCCGTGTGATGGGAAAAGTGAAAGCCTTTGGATTTCCATTTTTCGCATGACGATCAATCAATGGCCCTCCGGGATAGGGAAGTCCAAGCAATTTGGCAGTCTTGTCAAAAGCCTCTCCTACTGCATCATCCTGCGTCTCTCCGATCACCGTCATCTCCAAATGATCCTTGACTAAAACCAACTGAGTATGCCCTCCACTTACGGTGAGGCAGATAAAAGGAAAACTTGGCCGAGGTTCATCGATAAAGTGTGCCAAAATATGAGCCTGCATGTGATTGACCTCGATCAAGGGAATTCCTCTGGCATAAGCCAAAGCTTTGGCGAAGCTAACCCCAACCAACAGTGAACCCATTAATCCCGGTCCTCTGGTAAAGGCGATTGCACTGAGTTGATTTTTGCCAATTCCTGCTGAAAAAATAGCCTCCTGAACGACAGGGATTAGGTTTTCTTGATGCGCGCGAGAAGCAAGCTCAGGCACAACTCCCCCATATTTTTCGTGGACCGATTGCGTTGCCACAATATTATTAAGTACTTTGCCGTCTACTATTACAGCAGCCGATGTCTCGTCGCAGGAGGATTCAATTGCTAGAATAACGATATTGTTGGTACCCATTGGAAAAGAACTCGAAAGTTACGGATTTTTTGCATAAAGCGTTTCGAGTGATCGTCTGGATTGTCTTTTCGATGATCATGCTCTTGATATCCTTTGCCTTACTTCTGCAAGTCACTGCGGTTCAAAACTGGGCTATCGATCGGATTACCAATTTTCTAAATGAAGATTCCGAATTTCATGCCGAGATAGGCCAGATAAAGCTTAATTGGTGGGATGCCCTAGAGCTCAGCAATGTCAAAATTCTTGATTCTCACGACAGTATCATGATCGCTGCCGAGACAATTTTGGTGGATTTTCAGCTTAGATCTATTCTACCTCCTGGGGCTCCATTACTTGATCAAGTCAGATTGGAAAAAGGTCAGATTCATCTACTGATTCACGAAGGAGACTCTTTGCTGAATATCAATCGATGGACTGCCGAGCTTATTGATCGATTCGGGGGATCCGGTTCTGGAGGTCCTACCTTCTTTGAAATAGGTAATCTATCACTTCGTAATTCTGAATTCTTCATTGTCAATTTTAATAAGGATCCAATTTTGGAAGGCTTGGACTACAATAGAATCAGACTGAAAAATCTCAATACCAATACCAGCAACTTTAAGATTAAGGGAAGCGAGTTTAAAATTTCCATTAAGTTATTTAACGCGGTCGAAGCAGGATCAAATCTGGCCATTCAGGAGCTAAGGACTGATCTTTTGTACACTCTTGAAGAATTGGAATTTGCGAACCTTTATTTCAAAACTCCAAAAAGTGTCCTCAAAGATTTCCTTCGATTTGAATATGCTTCGCCTCGGGCATTTTCAAATTTCATAGAGGAAGTAGTGATCATTGCCAACCTAGAAGAATCCAAAATTCATTTGCAAGATCTAAAGCTATTCGCTCCGACCCTTCCAGAAATCGATGATGAAATCTACCTAACGGGAAAAGTCACGGGGCCTGTTTCCAACATCAAATCTGAAGAGTTCCTAATTCGGGTGGGAGAGAAAACAGGGATTTTTGGAAGTTTTGAACTAGACGGTCTGCCGGAAATCTCAAAAACTTACATTAATCTTTCGCTGAAAAACTCTACCGTTTTAGCACGAGACCTCTCGCCATATCTTCCTGAATCGATCGAAAAAGAAATCCGAAAATTAAACAATATCACATTTACCGCAGACTTTGCTGGCTTATTGAGCCGATTCGTAACCAATGGCGAATTCAAAACTAGCATAGGTTCTGTAAAAGGCAGAATCAATTACGATACGGTAAACGAACTCCCAAGTGTGGTCTCTAATGTGACATTGACTGACTTGGATTTGGGAGTTTTGACTGAGGATCAAGCTTTATTTCAGAAAATAAGCTTAAATGGAACTGTTAACCTCAAAGGAAATACTTTGAAAAATATTATCGTGGATGTCGACGCCAAAATATCCAAGTTGGGACTGAGAGGCTATCAATACACGAACATCACCACGGATGCCACCTACGGATTAGACCTTTTCCAAGGGAATTTTGCAATAGATGATCCCAATCTAAAAATGACCGCTGTGGGTCTGGCTAACCTGAAAGCTGCCACAGACTCTATCCGTATTCAAATTCAGGTTGACACAGCTATGGTCGCATCCCTTGGGCTGGACGATAAATTAAAGTTCTTCAGTGGAAATTTGGACATTGAAAGCAGAGGGATTAAAATAGATGAAATCCAAGGTATCGCAAAGTTTAAAAACCTTAAGGTGGACTATGACGGCAGGTTTTTGGATGTAGGAGATTTCTTTGTACAGTCATTGTTTGCCGGAGGCACGCGGACGCTTTCTTTAAATTCCGACTATGTCGTAGCCGCAGCATCCGGGCAGTTCAATCTGGAACAAATGGGGAGTGACCTCCAAATATTGTTTGCTCAATACAGTTCCATAATTCTCAATGAGGAGCAGCCGATTGCAGATCTGACTCAGAATTTTTCAGAAAACTACAACCTCGATTTAAATGTCCGCATGATCAATATGAATCCCCTGATCCAACTATTCGAGCCAGACTTCTCAATCAGCAGAAATACGGTTTTGGAAGGAGCTTTTTACCAAACGGCAGAGAATACCATTTTCAACTTTTTCAGCAGTATCGATACGCTCGGCTATCAAGGCAGAACTGCTTATGGTACCAATTTGGACTTTAACACTTCCAAATTGATCAATAGTGAAGATATTCTTGCCTCTTTTTATATTTTTTCAAAAAGACAACAACTCAGCAAAACCTTGGAATTTACCAATCTGGGATTTGAAGCGATCTGGAATGATAACCAAATGGATCTTGACTTCAGTCTAGACCAAGATTACACCCAAAGTGCTGCTCGAATCCAGGCCAATGCATTATTCTCAGCACAAAATACCAAGTTAACCTTTGATCCCTCCTCTCTAAAAGTACTGAATCGGGAGTGGAAATTTGATTCGCTTAACTCGATTACACTTACTCCTGGTGAAGTGAATTTCGAGAATGTCAAAATATTTAATCAAGATCAATTTATCGATCTGGAAGGGAAAATAGGAGAGTCAGAATCGAATCAATTGGACCTGACTATTGTGAATGTCAACATAGACTTGCTAAATACTTTATTACCCCAAGATTACCAGGGTTTTGCTAATGGCAAATTCACTTTCGAGCAGGTATATTCAAATCCTCTGATTGCGGGAAATCTTAGTATGTCCAGTTTTGGTATCAACAAATTTCCAGTTGGGGATATAGAAGCGGACTTGAATGTGGGACCTGAAGAGATTCTTGTCTCGTTGACCAATACCTATAATGGTACCAAATCGATAGAGGTTACTGGAAAAATAGGTGTGGAAGATCAAAATTTAGATATGGAAGCTCGACTGAGTCAGGCCAACTTGATCATTTTTGAACCTTTCCTTTCGAATTACATCTCAGGTCTTGGCGGGACAGTGAGTGGATCGATCAAGATTGGAGGAAAAGTATCAAGTCCTGAACTGGATGGAAGAGGTCGAATCAACAGCGGGAAAATCAGAGTCAATTACCTCAATACGCTCTATACCCTAAATGGGAATGTCATTTTCAAACCTACCCAGATCAGTTTTCAGGACGTAACGATTCGCGATCAATATAATCATACCGCTAGCCTATTGGGAGGCATCACTCACACTGGTTTCAATAATATATTTTTGAATATGACCTCCACCCTTACCGATTTTCAGGTATTGAATACTACAGATGAAAATAGTGAGGCTTTCTACGGAACAGCTTTTGTCAGCGGTTCTCTGGCCGTGAAAGGAACAACGAGGAACTTAGACATTATTGCCAATGCTACAAGTAAATCCGGAACGCAAATTTTTATCCCTTTGGCTAGCTCAAGCTCACAGGGCCAAGAAGATTTTATCAATTTGATCAATATTCAAGATACAATCCGAATCCAACAAATCGCAGAAGGCATTAATAGGCTTGCCATTGAAAATGTCCGAATGAATTTCAACTTGGATATCACCCCTGAAGCCTACGTAGAAATCATCATCGACCCAAAAACAGGAGAAGGAATCTCTGGTCGTGGAAGTGGAGTATTGGCAATGAACATTGATACCCAAGGGAATTTTACGCTCAACGGAACGTATCAAATCTCACAGGGAGAATATAATTTCTCACTTTACAATGTTGTCAAAAAGAAATTTTCGGTAAGACCCGGTGGTCGAATCACTTGGTATGGTGATCCTTATCAAGGTATAATGAATCTGACAGCGGAGTATACTGAAAATGTCTCCATTCAACCGCTGCTCGCGACCAGCGCCCTTGCGGATAGTGAATCCAGCTCCACCAGACGGTACCCTATCGATGTGATCATGAAACTTAATGGAGAGTTGCTTTCCCCTGACATAACTTTTGGATTTGATTTCTCAGCTTTCCCTTCTAGCGGGGATGTGCAGACTACCATATCCGCCTTTCAAAACCGAATCGCAAACGATGAACAGGAGATGAACCGGCAAGTATTCTCCGTGATCATGACCCGCGGGTTTTCGCCAGAGGGTCAGTTCTCCGGTGTTTCTACCATTTCTTCCAGTTTGGGGCAGTTGCTCTCTTCTCAGCTCAATAACTTCCTTGGCCAAGTGGATAAAAATCTGGAAGTCAATTTTGATTTGGCATCTTTGGACCAAAGCACCTTGGAGACCTTTCAATTAAGTGTGGCCTATACCTTTCTGGACGGTCGGCTTCGAGTCTCGAGAGACGGAGGATTTACCGATAATCGCGGGAATGCACAGGCTGCTTCGATCATCGGGGATTGGCAGGCCGAATACCTGCTGACTGAAGATGGCGTTTACCGAATGCGGATCTTCAATCGAAATAATTTCAACACCTTCACTTCGCTCTCTTTATCGAAAAACGTAGCCACTTACGGCGTGTCGCTTTCTCAAAACGTATCCTTCAATTCCTTCTCAGAGCTTTTCCAAAAAATCACCGGGAATAGAAAAGAGAAATTGAGAATCAATGACACAGACGATTTTCTGAGGTACAATTTGGATGACAAGGATCGCTGGACCCCTATTGATCTCACTCCGTTGGAAGATCGAATGGATTCGCTAAATCGATTCCCTCCTGCTCCACTTCCAGAACCAGATTCCCTGATTCTAAAGAAAAAAGCTAAACAATTGTTACCCTAAGTATCTTGTTTTAGAAAATTGCCTTATGGAAAAAATATCTCTTTTTTGGTTTAGACGTGATCTCCGCCTCACCGACAATACCGGTTTTTTTTATGCTTTGCAGCAAGAAAAAAACGTACTTCCGTTATTTATTTTTGATAAAAACATCCTGGACAAGCTTGAGCAAAAGGCAGATGCACGCGTGGAATTTATCCATGATCAGATCACTAAGCTTTCTGCTGAATTGGAAACCAAAGGCGGTAGTTTATTGGTGAAATATGGAGAGCCGGAAGCAATCTATCAATCCCTTCTTGCGGATTATGAAATTGAAAGTGTCTACACCAATCGAGATTATGAACCTTATGCAAAATCCAGAGATAAAGCCATAGAGAGTCAGCTGAAGGAGCAAGGAGCATCATTTTTCACTTTCAAAGATCAAATGATTTTTGAACCAGGCGAAATCCTAAATGGCTCAGGGGAATTCTATAAAGTGTTCACGCCTTTCAGCAAAGTCTGGCTGGAAAAATACAAGAAAACAAAGTACAGCCCACTCGAGGAACTGGACTGGAAAAATTTATATCAAACCAACAAATTACCAATTCCAAGTTTAGAAGATATGGGCTTTCAGCATTCAGAAATCCCTATTCCACCCAACACACCGGATGAGGAATTGATCAGTCATTACGATGAAAAAAGGAACTTCCCAGCTGAAAAAGGAACTTCACGATTGGGCATCCATCTTCGTTTTGGCACGATTTCTATTCGTAAACTTGCCAAGACAGCCGGTTCGCTCAATGCTACTTTTCTCAATGAATTGATCTGGCGGGAATTTTACATGATGATTTTGGCCTACAATCCTGCGGTAGTTGATCGGGCTTTCAAGCCTGCTTATGATCAGATCCCATGGCGCAATGATGAAAAGGAATTTGCGGCTTGGTGCCAAGGAAAGACCGGATATCCGATCGTAGATGCGGGAATGCGTCAACTAAACGAGATAGGTTTTATGCATAATCGGGTACGCATGATCGTCGCATCATTTCTTACGAAGCATTTACTGATCGATTGGAGATGGGGGGAAGCCTATTTTGCTGAAAAATTATTGGACTATGAACTTGCCTCAAATAATGGTGGCTGGCAATGGGCTGCAGGTACCGGTACAGACGCTCAGCCCTATTTTAGGGTATTTAATCCAACATCTCAAACCGAGAAATTTGACAAGGATTTGAAGTATATCAAGAAATGGGTGCCTGAATTTCAGACCGAAAAGTATCCAGAACCGATTGTAGATCATAAATTTGCCAGACAACGGGCAATTGACACCTACAAATCAGCACTAAACTCATGAATATCGGCGACCGAGTACGACTCCTCCACGGCAATGAAGAAGGAACTATCAAGAAGATCTCTTCAAGTGGAAGAATAGACGTAGAGATCGAGGATGGTTTTATCATCCCCGCTCAAAAAAACGAACTGGTACTCGTCCATGAGATAGAAAAAAAACACTTTGGTGGCAAACCCGAAGAGGCCTCAAAAATAGAAACACCGCTACCGATTTCGGCCCCGAAAGACCAAGGCTTGTATTTAGCTTTCGTACCGATCAATGATCAAAGTCTAAGTCTTTACCTGATCAATGACAGCCATCATGGCTATCTCGCGCACACTTCAGAAGTCCATGGGACAAATCACCGAACCCTTTTTGCAGATAAGCTTCAGGCGGGAGAAGCAAAAAAATTTGATGATCGCTTGCTCAAAGAAATGGACGAGTGGCCAGCTTTTCTACTTCGATTTATACCGATTCAGCAAAAGCTGGAAAAAGCAATCCCGGCTTTTGAGCGCACCATCCGGATGAAGCCAACGCAATTCTTTAAACACCTAAGCAAAGCTCCGAGATTGGATAAGAATGCATATGTATTTGCGCTGGAGCAGACTACGAAAGAATTGGATATTCGGGCATTGAATCAGGAACTGAATCAGGTAAAGCCGAAATCTGAGCAGGTTTCTACCAAAAGACCTCCTTCCGCAATTGACCTGCATATCGAAGAGTTAGTCAAAGATTCGAGCAAACTCAGCAATTCTGAAATGCTCCGAATTCAATTGGAGACTTTCGAAAAAAACCTGGATCAAGCAATTGCCTCAGGAATGGACCAAATCACTTTTATTCATGGCATTGGCAATGGGGTGCTGCGAAAAGAAATCCATAAGCGTCTGAGCCAAATCCAAAATATTAAGTACTTTCAGGACACGCAAAAAGATAATTGGGGCTACGGAGCCACTCTCGTGCGAATCTCTTAAAAAATGTCAGGAAGTCTCTCTCCAGTTTTTCAAGTTTTTGAGCAGCAATTTGCCGAAGCCAAAAGCCTATTTCTAGAGCTGGGGAAACAGATTAAATCCAAAAAAGCCATTCCGTTAGCTACAAAAATGAGTTTTCTGGAGATTTATACAGATCTCCTTGCCAAGATTCATTACACGAAAGAAGGCTTGAATTTTGACATTTTTTCAGACTTCAAACAATTGAAGAAAAACCTTCATAAAGTCCATCATTTGAAATTGGTAGAGAAAAGTCTTCAGGAGCAAGAACTCAAATCGGACTTAACCTACGGTGGATACCGCGAATTTTTGGCTCATCAAAAAAAGCACCTTTACATTCAGACTTTTGACATGGTGATTGGCAGTTCGCTAAAAACCTGGGAAGACTTCTATCAAAAATGCGAAAAATCTAGCCGTGGAATCAAACCCTTGATGGTCAACACGGCAATCAATCAAATTATTCAGGAAGAACTCGAGTACCTTGGACTCGATTCAAAAGGCGCAATGGACAGTACCGTATTACGCGACGTTTTTGAAGGATTGCGAAAACTCATCATTTATGAAAATCTACGCATTCATTTAGGGTTCAATCCGATCTTTGTTACCAGTATCCACGCCGAAATCGAGCAGCTTAAAGACAACCTCAAACCTTGGTATTCGAATCACATTGCACTGCAATCACTGACAGGCTACTTGGCAGAACAGCAGGAAGTTTCTAAAAAATACCTGAAATGGGCGAAAGACTTGAAGGAAGAAAAGCAGCGACTAAGCATTATAGCTGAACGGCAGACCAAAGTACTTTTCGGGAAGATTCTAGTTTAAA
>JBBQDY010000035.1:0-16792 GCA_038320155.1 Cytophagales bacterium | reverse complement strand
GCCACCCATTCGACGAATCAACTCTGTTCCGGTTACAATATTTCCCCACTGGTCAGAACCGCCTAGCTGCACGGTACAGTTTTCATTTTTCCACAAATGATAAAAATCGTAGCCCTGAATCAGCTGGTAAGTAAACTCAGTGAAGGATAGCCCATTTCCGTCCTCAAGCCTTCGTTTTACGGAATCTTTGGACATCATGTAGTTCACCGTGATGTGCTTGCCGACATCTCGGATAAATTCCAAAAAGCTGAATTTAGAGATCCAGTCGTAGTTATTCACTAATTCTGCTTTGTTCGAACTTGTGCCGGAGAAATCCAAGAACTTGGCAAGTTGCTGCTGAATACAATCAATATTATGGTCTAGGGTTGATTTTTCTAACAGATTACGCTCGGCCGATTTGAATGAAGGATCACCAATCATTCCCGTGGCTCCACCTACCAGTGCAAAGGGTTTGTGCCCAGCACGTTGGAAATGTAAAAGTGTCATCACGCCAACCAAATGCCCGATGTGTAGGGAATCAGCTGTGGGATCAAAGCCTAGATAGGCCGAAGCCATTCCTTTTTTCAAGTGATCATCAATCTCAGGAGTCATATCCTGCAGCATTCCTCGCCAGCGTAATTCTTTTATAAATGAATTCATCGATAAGTTTTTTTCAGTTGGCAAATATATGCCTGTGATTGTAAGGTTTAAAGAAAAGTACAAATCAATCTGTTTATTATCGCTTTTCTCTGATTTTTCCTTCAGTATAAAAGAGGAATTTCAGGAATAAAAAAATCCTTATTTTCGGGCCAAATTAAAAATTCATATGAAGCTTAAAAACTCGTTTTTAACACTTTCCCTTAGTTTCTTTTTACTGGGAATTGGCTTTGCTCAAACGCCTCCCCAATGGATGCGATATCCAAGTATTTCGCCTGATGGTTCCAAGATCGTTTTTACTTACAAGGGTGATCTGTATACAGTTTCAAGTACAGGAGGAGATGCCAACCAAATCACCTTTCATGAAGCCCATGACTACAATCCAGTTTGGAGTAAAGATGGAAATCAGATCGCTTTTTCCTCAGACCGATACGGCAACTTTGATATTTTCTTAATGGATGCCGCTGGGGGTCCGGCAGCTCGACTTACTTACCATTCCAATGATGAGATTCCCTTTGATTTTTCGTCAGATGGGAGCAAAGTGATTTTTGGTACAACCAGGCTAGATATCGCTTCACATAGACAATACCCAACAGGTTCACAGCCAGAACTCTATTCAGTGCCTGTAAAAGGAGGAAGGGTAGATCAAATCTGGACGATTCCAGCGGAGTATGTGAAGGCTAGCAAGGATGGAAATAAGATGATCTACCATGATAAAAAGGGTGGAGAAAACGAATGGCGAAAGCATCATCAATCTGGTGTAGCAAGAGATATTTGGATGTATGATGGAAGTTCAAATACGCATACGATGTTGACGAGCTTCTATGGAGAAGATCGAAATCCTGTCTTTTCTCCAGATGAAAAAGAAATCTTCTACCTCAGCGAGGCGAATGGCAATTTTAATGTTTTTGCAATGGATGCATCAAATCCCAAAAACAGCACAGCCCTCACCGATTTTAAAACATACCCTGTACGATTTCTTTCAATTGCAGACAATGGCTTAATGTCATTTAGCTATGATGGAGAGCTTTACACCCTGAAGAAAGGCGAGACAGCAAAGAAGCTTCCTGTAAGCATTCAGACTCAAGCAATCAGCAATTCAGATAATTATATTTCAATTAATGGTGGTGTCAAAGAGATGGCGATTTCGCCGGATGGGAAAGAAATCGCATTTATCGCCAGAGGAGAGGTATTTGTCACTTCAGTAGATGGGGCATTGACAAAGCGAATTACCAATACACCTGAGCAAGAAAGATTCGTGGAATTTGGTCCAGAAGGAAAATCAATCATTTACTCCAGCGAAAGAGATGGAAAATGGCGAATTTTTGAAAGCAAGAAAGTTCGGGCCGAAGAGCCATTTTTCTTCGCATCCACTTTACTGAAAGAAGAAGCATTGGTCAGTAAGGACGTAGATGTCTACCTGCCAAAGCTTTCTCCGGATGGAAAAAAATTAGCCTACATCGAGGATCGAAGGACTTTGAAGATTCTAGATCTAGCTACTAAAGCAGAGGTCACTTTATTGACTCCCGAGCAGCTCTTTCACATGCGTGATGGTGATCAGTACTTTACTTGGAGTCCAGATAGCAAGTGGCTATTGGCATCCTATAGGCCAACTATGGTCAATTCGGAAGTGGTGTTGCTGGATGCTACGGGAAAAATTCCGATGAGAAATTTGACCAAAAGTGGCTATGGTGACGAAAATCCGATGTGGGTAAATGAGGGCAAGCAGATCCTCTGGTTTTCTAATAGAGATGGGTTGAGATCCTATGCGACAAGCGGTCAAAATCAAAATGATGTCTATACGCTTTTTTTCAATCAAGAGGATTGGGACAAGTTTAGGATGTCCAAGGAAGATTTTGATTTGATGAAAGAGATCGAAAAGTCAAAGAAGAAAGAATCTGAGGCAGATAAGGATAAAGAAAAAGATAAGAAGGAGGAAGCAAAAGTGGTAAAACCTTTGACTTTTGAATTTGATGGAATCGAAGAGCGGAAAGCAAGATTGACTATTCATTCTTCCGACTTAGGTGATGCCGTTTTGTCTAAGGACGGTGAAAAGCTATTTTACTTGACTTCATTCGAAAAAGGCATGAATCTCTGGAGCACGAATCTCCGCACGAAGGAAACCAAGCAAGAAATAGCCTTGGACGCTAATTCTGCAAGTTTGACTTGGGATAAAGAGCAAAAAAATCTTTATCTGGTGACAAACGGTTCCATTTCTAAAATCAATCCTGAGACGATGAAGCGTGAAAACATCAAAATCGCAGGAGAAATGACTTTTGATAAAGATGCAGAGCGGGCACATCTGTTTGAGCATGTTTGGTTGAGGACTAAAGGGATTTTCTATACGCCGGATATGCATGGTGTAGACTGGGAAGCAGCGCGAGTGAACTACGAAAAATACATCCCTCATATCGGAAATGAATATGAGTTTGCAGAGATGCTATCTGAAATGATCGGAGAGTTAAATGTTTCGCATGCAGGAGCCCGCTATTCGAGGTCAATAGAAATGGCCGACGCAACGGCTTCACTGGGTATTTTTATGGACTATGCTTATAAAGGGAACGGTGTTAAAGTCACTGAAGTGATTTCTGGTGGACCGTTGGACAAGGCTGGAATCAAAGTAAAGCCAGGAATGATCATCGAGCAAATTGATGGAGTCGTCATCACCCCTGATACAGACTACGCTAAGTTTTTGAATCGAAAGGCTGACAAATTCACACTTATCGAAGTTTTGGATCCAAGTACAAGTAAGAAAGCTCAGTATACGATTAAGCCGATTTCACTTGGAGCTGAAAACCAATTGCTCTATAAGCGCTGGGTGAAAAAGAATCAAGCTGAAGTAGATTCACTTAGTGGTGGCAAGCTTGGCTATGTGCATATTCCGGGTATGAGTGATGGGCCTTATCGAAATGTCTATGAAGAGATGATGGGCAAATATCACGACAGCGAGGCTGTGATAGTAGATACCAGATTCAATGGGGGAGGTGATTTGGTAGCCGATCTAGCAATGTTCTTTACTGGTGAGAAGTTTCTGACCTATGCCACAGAGGCTAAAGTTGTTGGCTATGAGCCGACAGCACGATGGACCAAACCCACCTTGGCGATGTTCAATGAAGCGAACTATTCAGATGGCCATTGCTTCGCTTGTGGTTATACGGATTTGAATATTGGTAAAACTGTCGGAATGCCTACCCCAGGTACTTGCTCTTTTGCAGGTTGGGAAGGCTTAGCAAATGGTGTTCGATGGGGAGCTGTTCCGATTTCTGCCAAAAACAAAGCAGGCGAGTGGTTGGAGAATAATGAAACTAAACCACAATTTGAAGTGAAAAATATGCCGGGGAAAATTGATCAAGGAATTGATCAGCAACTTGAAAAAGCGGTAGAAGAACTAATGAAAGAAGTAAAGTAAAAATAGAATTTACATTTCCTGTATTCCACTGATAGTCAGTTTTAAACAAGTATGCCCCACGACTTAGTCGGTACAAGGAAAGTAAAGATTCGAGGAATGGGGAAGAAATTGCGACTTTCAGGAATTTCTTTCCCTTTTTAAATATTTCAAATAATTGAAGAAACGAATCCAACCGGTTAAGAAGGTGTAGTAGGCTATTTCCAACTTATAATTACACTAGAAAAAAAGTGGAATTATGTAAAAATGAGCAAAAAAGAAAAGGTCCGACAATTTTATTGTCGGACCTTTTTTTAATTGTTTTTTTTGGGTTACTGGAAGCTTTTGGTATTCAGCGTGTCATCATTCTTGAAGAACTCGTGAAGTTTTGCAAAAGAACTATCAAAGTACCCACCGAGCATTTTCTTAATGATGAATGATCTGTATTCATCTTTAGAAACTATCGGGAAGTACTCATGGCTTTTTCCATAAGACTTGTGACTGACAAATCCTTTGCGTTCAAGGATTCTGACAATAGTGGAAACTGTGTTGTAAGCCGGCTTCGGCTCGGGCATTGGAGTAAGGATATCTTTTACAAATCCTCTTTCAATTTCCCAGAGGATCTGCATGATCTCCTCTTCTGCTCTAGTTAATGGTTTCATAAGTAAGGCGTTAAGTTTTAAATCGTCAGAAAATTATTCGTTTAGTTTCGAAAAAGCAAGTTTTTTTTTAATTAGTTTTACTATTTAGTTTAAAAAAATATTAATCGCCTGAAAATTAATGGATTATTAAACAAAAAAAATCCTCCGAATTGGAGGATTTTTTTTCAAGTAGATCTTAATTTGATAATTCCGGATGCGTGGAGCAGTTTGACTATCGGATAGGTAGGATCAAATTCATACCATTTCACTGCAAAATTTGGTCTGTTTGGAAGCTTGTGATGATTATTCTGGAACAACTCTCCAAGCATCAATACATCCAGAAGCAAGCTGTTCTTTGATTTATCATTGTTGTCAAAATTTGCATAGCCGTATTTGTGACCACTCCAATTGACGATCGCACCGTGAACTGGCCCCATCATAAAATGAATCGGTAACAAGAAATACATCCACCAATGTGTGCCTGCTAGATCAAATACAGAAATACACAACACATAGATCGCAACATAAAGCAATCCCCAACCAACTCTCACGAGCATGGTATCGGCAAATTTGTCAAACTTATTCCAGTCAGGAATATCTTTGGAGAAACGTTCCTCTGGATTTAATTTGAATGAAAAGTATTCGTTATAGATATTTTTGGTCTTCCACATCATTGTAAATAAATTCTCAGTGTGGTGTGGACTATGCGGATCTTTAGGAGTATCACTATAGGCATGATGCATTCGGTGAAGAATCGCATAGGCTCTAGGAGATAAGTAAGAACTTCCTTGCCATAACCAAGTGAAGAGGTAGAAGAATTTTTCCCAATACTTGTTCATGGAGAACATCTGATGGGCGGCATATCGATGGAGAAAGAAGCTTTGGCAAAACAGCGAGAAATACCAATGCAGCAAGAAGAAAATAATGATGATCACTCGAGGAATATTTTAGATTACGATGCAAATATAAGTCTAGAACACCAAGATTGTTCAATTCGGTTCAGCGCTGGGCAATTTTAAAAAGATGATTTTTGTCAGTATGCATTGCAAAATCTAAACTTAATTATTGTCAAGGAAAGCTTACATGGCTAAACTTTGGTCATTTACCCGATGGTAAGCCTTTTTTCCTTTTGCCGAATCAACGACATAAATCAACCCATTCTGGGATTTTTCTACTAGTACTAAAAGGATAATCACCTCTTTTTCAACTTTAGTTTCTTCGTTAAAATCCAGCCTAGTATATTCCTCAAACTCAATTTCCGCAGGAGGAAGGCAAAATTGTTCATTGGATGAGCTAATCATGTATTTCTCCTCCTCTGGGTCTACTCCGATGATTTTGTTTGTATCAGTAACTCCGATCAAAATGATACCTCCATCGGTATTCGCAAAAGCAGAGATAGTCTTGGCTATTTTCGATTTTGAGGTGATTTTCAGTTTTCGATCAAAGCGATTATTTTCCTTACCCTCGATCATTTTTTTAATAAAATCTTCATCAACCATTGTGGAATTAATTTTATTGGTTTAGATTTTGAATAATATTTAAGAAAGGCATAATTTAAAACCGAGTAGCTTTTATTAAAATTTTTGAACTATGACACTAACTAATTCTGAATTTGACCTTACAGAACTTGAAAAATTGAGAGAGGAATTAAATTCAAAGGGAAAACAATTTAAGATTATTCCTGATGAAGAAAACACTGATGAATTTGTGAATTTCTATTTTATAGGAATGTATGAAGGCAAGGAAGTAATTTATGATGCTGCACTATATACACTTCGCCTTCACCATTCAAGTGAAGTATATGAATTGGCTGAGCATAAGGCTGCACAAAAATTCCCAAATTTTAAAGGAATTTCATACGAGGAAGATGAAAACGGAAACATGAAACCCCTTACTACCCAAGAGGAAGAAATAGGTTGGTTCATCACCGAAATCATCATGGAGATCGAAGAAGAGGAAACTGTAAAAGTTCAGGAGTTTGTAGATATTGATACCAATCACGACTATGGAATGGGCTTAGATGCCAGCATCAATGTGGAATTTATAGATGAATCAACTATCGCAAAATTTGTTAAAGAATTCAATGATGACACCTTAGTATTGGATGATACAATGTATTCTTTTCAATCTGAGGACATGGATCCCGAAGATCTTTAAAATCATTTTCAACAATTCTATAGAGCACTTGTTCCTAAGACAAGTGTTTTTTTATGCTAAAAATTGCCTACTCTAATTGCTACTCCCATCCGCTTCCAGCGGGTCATCGCTTTCCGATGGAGAAATACGAGTTACTTTCGGGACAGCTTCAATACGAAGGAATTGCGGATTCTACCAATTTCTTTGAACCTGAAGCGCTGGATGAAAAGTGGATTCTAAACACCCATTCCGCTGCATATTGGGACAAACTTCAAAACTTAACCTTGTCCAAGTCCGAGGTACGAGCTACAGGTTTCCCGCTTTCCAAGGCCTTAGTTCATCGCGAAATTATCATTGCTGGTGGATCTGTTCAAGCAGCGCTGTATGCTATAGAATATGGTATAGCAATGAATATAGCTGGGGGTACACATCATGCATTTTATGAACATGGCGAGGGTTTCTGCCTACTCAACGATATTGCTATTACGGCTAACTATTTGATGGAAAATCGACTGGCTGGTAAAATCCTGGTGATAGACTTAGATGTTCACCAAGGTAATGGAACTGCAGCTTTGTTTCAGGGTTCAAAAGACGTCTTCACATTTAGTATGCATGGAGCAAAAAATTATCCTCATCGTAAAGAACAGTCCTCGTTGGATTGTCCCCTGCCTGACGGAATAGGAGATGTAGCATATTTGAATTTGCTAGCAAAAAACCTGGAATTGATTAGCGACCTATTTTTACCTGAATTCATCATCTATCAATGTGGAGTGGATGTATTGGAAAGTGACAAACTTGGCAGATTGGGATTGACACTTTCGGGTGTGCGAGAACGAGATCTAATGGTTTTGAATTTTGCCAAGCAACTCAAAGTTCCGATCACCTGCTGTATGGGGGGAGGTTATTCGCCACAAGTATCCAAAATCGTAGATGCCCATACTCAAGTCTACCGCCTGGCACAAGAAATATTTTTTTGAAGACTTAACTCATTTTAAGAAAGTGACTTTCTAAGTTAAATTGGAAACTCAATACTTTCTTTATATTTGCGCCCTTGTCAACTATAACAATCAAAAAGTGAAAAAGGGATTAAAACTAATTGGAGCATTGGCATTCGCCTCAGTTCTTTTCTACAGCTGTGATAAAGCAGACAAATCAGGAAATACTACCGATGGAACAACTGAATCAGCTGTTGTCGGAGATTTGAAAGTCGCTTATGTATACACAGACAGTGTGATCAATAAGTACGATTATTTCGTCAAGAGATCAGGAGAAATCACTGAAAAGGGAAAGAAATTCGAAGGTGATCTTCAGGGAAGAGCCAAAGGATTCGAGCAAGAAGTAGCTAATTTCCAACAAACTGGAGGCAATATGACCCCTAATCAGCAGCGAGCAAAACAAGAGGATTTGGTTAAAAAAGAGCAAAACTTAATGACTTATCGCGATAATCTGATGAAAGAATTATCAGTGGATGAGTCAGCGCTTTATGCGGAAGTTTATGATCGTGTGCAGAAATACATGAAAACTTATGCAGAAAGCAATAATATCGAAGTGATCTATAGCTATACTAGAGGTGGAGCAATTTGGTATGCTTCTGATGCGCTTGATATCACTTCCACCATTATCGAAGGGTTAAATAAAGATTACGCTGCAGCCCCTGCAGATACAACTCAGACAAAATAATCTGTCAATAAAATTGTGAATCAGGAAGACCCGGTTTTTAGCCGGGTTTTTTTGTGTTCCAAATTTGGGTATTTTTGCCACTCTAAAAACCGATAAACTCAAATGAAAATCACTGAATTTTTAAAGCATAATTACAGACATTTCAATGCAGCGGCCTTGATTGATGCAGCAGAGGGATACAAAACTCATCTCGACAACGGTGGAAAGATGATGGTTACTTTGGCTGGAGCGATGTCTACTGCAGAGCTTGGGATTTCTCTAGCGGAAATGATCCGTCAAGACAAAGTTCAGATCATTAGCTGTACTGGTGCCAATCTGGAAGAAGATGTATTCAACCTTGTTGCCCATGATTATTACGAGCGAATTCCACAGTATCGCGAACTTACGCCTGCCCAAGAGCAGGATTTGCTAGAGCGACATATGAATCGAGTAACTGATACCTGCATCCCAGAAATGGAAGCCATGCGAAGAATCGAAAACGTGATTTTGGAGGAGTGGGTGAAAGCTGATCAAGCGGGAGAAGCGTTTTTTCCACATGAGTTTTTTTACAAAATCCTCCTTTCAGGCAAATTAGAAGGTTCCTATCAAATTGATCCAAAAGACAGCTGGTTGCTTGAAGCAGCAAAGAAAAACCTTCCAATCATCGTTCCTGGATGGGAGGATTCTACATTAGGAAATATGTTTGCCGGTCACGTGATCAGTGGAGATGTAAAAAACGTGCATACTGTCAGAACAGGGATTGAATACATGATGTTCCTAGCAGAATGGTATACCAACAATGCAACTGAAGAAAGTAAAGTGGGATTTTTCCAAATTGGCGGGGGAATTGCAGGAGACTTCCCAATATGTGTCGTACCGATGCTGCATCAGGATTTACAGCGTACGAGTGTTCCGCTATGGGGCTATTTCTGTCAGATTTCCGATTCGACTACTTCTTATGGATCTTATTCAGGAGCTGTTCCAAATGAGAAGATCACTTGGGGAAAATTGGGAATCAACACACCAAAGTACATCATTGAATCTGATGCCACCATCGTTGCACCACTGGTATTTGCCATCGTGCTTGATCAATAAATTATGACAAAATTCAGTAACTGGATTTCAAAAGCAAGCGGGCTATCTCTGCTTGCTTTTTTATTTCCGATAATTTCCTTTTCGCAAGAGATTCAATCGCTTTCTGGAGCCAACAGCCCACAAGACGATATGAATCCTGTTTGGATAGAAAACAATACGCTACTATTTACCCGAGCTTTTCATCCAGAAAATATCGGCGGAGTAACTGATCCTGGCGATATCTGGATGACTCAGCGTGCTGCCGATGGAGTTTGGCAAGAAGCAGTTCATCGAGCTGATCTGAGTAGAGCTGGATATGATTTTGCCTTGGGATTAGAGAATGTGCTGACGCTTCTGGTCTATCACCAAGAAGGTCCGGCTGTCGGACTTTACCAATATTCTAAATTTGGGACGGATTGGAATTTTCTCAGAAAGGTAAATCTACCTGGATTGGAAGATCTGAAAGGTCAAGTCTCCGGGAGAGTAGCTACAGGAGGGAAGCAAATTTTTCTTTCTGGAAATGGTACTGATAGCAAGGGAAATGAAGATTTATATTTCAGTGAAAAAGTTGGAGTAATTGACTGGTCTTTCCCAGTTAATTTAGGAAGTAACCTGAATACAGCCGGGCAGGAAATGAGTCCTTTTTATGATATCAACTCTCAAAACCTGTATTTCTCTTCCAATATGCTCCCTGGAGCAAATGGAAAAGATATCTATATCAGTAAACGAATGGGAGAGGGTTTTGACTCTTGGAGCAAACCAGTCAAATGGGAACAATTGAGTTCTAACGGCTCTGACATATCGGTTACTTTCATTTCCCCAACTGAAGTAATCTGGACTAGTACACAGAATTCGGATGGGTTTGCTGATCTTTTATCCTTTGGGGAGGCGATAAAACTTGACATTCCAACAGAATTCGATTCTCCTTCAGTAAGTGAGGCATTACCTCCAACTTCGCAAATTGCCATTGCTAAAACTGAGAAGGCTGTTAAGATCGAACCAATTTATCCTTTGTCCGCGGTAGGAATACCTGAAATCAAAATAGTTGATTCGAATGTAGCCGTGGAAAAAGCGGTCTCTTGGGTTGTAATTGATGCCAAAAATAAGGTAGAAGTTCCTTACACTTTAAGTTGGATTACAGGAGACAAATCATTCCAAGCTGATGCGAACTCAACAGTCAAAATCTCACAATTGCAGGAATCCAATGTGAAAGAAGTCAAAGTGATTGCAAAAGGTTACTTCCCGACTTTGGTTCCAATTGGAAGTCTCAAGAATAACGAACCTACAGTGGTTCTTATGACAAAAGCCGAATCTGGAAATACGATGGTACTGCAGGATGTGAATTTCAAGAGAGGAACAGCAGAATTGGAGGGGTCAGAAACAATTCTGGCTTTAACTGAAATCGCTGATTTTCTTTTGGAAAACCCTGATCTACGTCTTCGGATTCATGGGCATACCGATAACGCGGGAGATCCCGGTTTGAACAAAGCTCTTTCGCTGGAGCGGGCCAGCAGTGTTCGTACTTTTTTGACGGATAAAGGAATTCAATTTGAAAAACTACGGATTTCAGGCTGGGGAGGTACAAGACCAGTCGCTTCCAACTCCACAGAATCCGGTAGATCAAAGAATAGGCGAGTAGAGCTAGAAGTAGAGCAATAATAATAAAGGCCTTTGAAATCGTTTCAAAGGCCTTTTTCTTATAAAGAATATCCTTCTCGATAGGAGCGTTTCACAAATTGGTTGGCTGGATCGAAATTGGTGATTTTCATCGATGGGCCATCCCAAAGCAGCTTGATACCGCGACCTGGGTAATCGAACTGATTTGCATTTCCTTCAGCTCTTGGTATGCGATAATCATAACTACGAATCGCAAGATTTCCCATCAATACAGATTCTGTCAGAGGACCAGCTATTGAGAATGGCGAGCTTAGGTTTTTGAATTCTTTAGAGCCATAACCCGCGATACAAGCCTCCACCCAATTACGATAATGACCTCTATCTCCGTCTGGTACTCGATACAAAGTTTCAGCAACAGTGACGTCTTTTGTCTTGGAAGTTGGAAGCAGCTGTGGATTAACTCCATAAGTGGAGCACATCATTTTTCCTTTTGTGCCTTCGATAATGACGCCGTTTCCACCGTCACCCATTTGCTCATTTGGTTCCAATTCCTCCGGTCGGGTTGGTTGGATTCCACCATCCATCCAATGAAATTCTAAATCTTCTTTTCCCGGACGATCAAAACGAAGTGTGATATGAGAGGAAGGGGGACAACTTTCCGGAAAATAACCTCTGTTGAATTCTCCAACATAAACTGAACCAACGGAGCTCTCGGCAGACTTCGGATAGCCCAATCCGAGAACTCTAAATGGCGGCTCCATAATATGACAAGCCATATCACCAAGGGCACCAGTTCCATAATCCCACCAGCCTCTCCAATTGAATGGAACCAGATTTCCAACGTACTCTTTTTCGGGAGCTGTACCCAGCCAAAGATCCCAATCTAAATCAGAAGGTGGCTCAATTGATTCTGTTGGCCATTCGATGCCTTGTGGCCAAACAGGTCGATTGGTCCAAGAATAGACTTTGGTAGCTTCTCCTATTAGACCCGCTTCATACCATTCCACCATTTTTCTGACTCCATCACCAGAGGATCCTTGATTACCCATTTGGGTAACCACTTTATACTTTTTTGCTGCTTCTGTGAGCATTCTTGCCTCATAGATATCGTGAGAAAGCGGCTTTTGAACATACACATTCTTACCCATTTCCATAGCCATCATGGCTGCTACTGCATGTTGATGATCAGGAGTGGAGACTGTGACTGCGTCAATATTTTTTCCTTCCTTTTCAAGCATTACTCTAAAGTCTTTGTAATAAGGAGCTTTTGGATGCAAATCTACCGAACGCTTTGCGCGCGTATCATCCACATCACACAGGGCGGTGATTTCCACTTTTCCGGTGTTAAAGACTCCACTCACATCGTTGAAGCCCATGCCACCAATTCCAATTCCAGCCACTCGAAGCTTGTCGCTTGGAGCTATAAATCCGGTTCCGCCCAGTACGTGTCTTGGAACAATGTAAAATCCTGCAGCAGCAAGAGCAGATCCTTTCAGAAATGTCCTTCTGGAATCGGTTGTCGTCGTTTGTTTCTTTTTCATAGGTTTCGGATTCTGTTTCGAATTGGCTCTTCTATAATGTTGAAAGCCTTCGGGCAAATTGCTTTCATAATTTATTAAAAACCTTTTATCGAAAGTGCCTGACCTGCTAAAATGTGCCAAAAAACTTTTTAAATGGTGAAAATTGAAAGTTGAAGGCACGATTAAGATTGCTTTTGTTAAGCTAAAAAATCCAATTGAGTAGAAAAGTTTTATAAAAAATTACAGTAAGTTTACCAAAACCCTTTAATCACATGAAAAAACTAATTTGGGTATTTAGCCTTGCTTCATTGTATTTGGCAAGTTCTTGTACTACCAGTCCTTCGATAGAAGAAGCAGGACTAATTCCTATTCCACTAACCATCTCGGCAGAAGCCGGAAATCTTGTGCTAGATACCGACTTCTCAATTCAACTGGTAGGAACTGATCAAGAAATAAAATCAGTTGGAGACTATCTAGCAAATCGGATTCGTCCAGCGACTGGATTTGAAGTTCCAGTGGGGTCTATTGAAGGAGCCATAGTCCTAGAACTTATTTCTGGTCAAGCCTCTGAAGCCTATGAATTAACTATTTCTGACAATGAGGTGCGCATTACTTCTACTTCTGCAGCAGGTTTGTTTTATGGTGCTCAGACATTGATGCAATTATTTCCAGTTGAAATAGAAAGCGCGGTGATCATAGACAGGGACTGGACCCTTCCAAAAGGGAATATTAGGGATCAACCCGAGTTCAGTTATCGCGGAGCGATGCTCGATGTTGCGAGACACTTTATTTCTACTGCCGATGTAAAGCACTACATCGATCAAATGGCCAAGTTCAAATTCAATTATTTACATCTTCATTTAACAGATGATCAAGGCTGGCGAATTGAAATCAAATCTTGGCCAGATCTAACTACAATCGGTGGAAGTACCGAAGTTGGTGGGGGAGAAGGTGGCTTTTATACGCAAGAAGAATACAAAGATTTGGTAGCCTATGCTGCAAGCCGGTTTATAACAATAGTTCCAGAAATAGATTTGCCCGGTCATACAAATGCTGCTTTAGCAGCCTATGGAGAGCTTAATCCAGGAGTCAATTTGCCGGATGGGGATAATTCAACTTTGGTTAAGGGCAAAATTGATTTCGATATTTTAGATAAGAATCCGACCGCTGCCGAGCTTTACACTGGAATTGAGGTAGGATTTAGCACGTTAGCTACCAATAAAGAAAGGACTTACGAGTTTGTGGAAGATGTGATTCGAGAACTTTCAGAAATCACCCCTGGACCTTATATCCATATAGGCGGAGATGAATCTCTTGTGACTGAAAAACCTGACTACATTTATTTTGTAGAGCGAGTTCAGGATCTGGTTTTGAAATATGGAAAAGTAAGTTTGGGCTGGGATGAAATTGCTACAGCAAAGCTCAGACCCGGCACAGTTTCACAGTTTTGGGCAGAAGAAGAAAATGCCCGATTGACCAAAGAGCAGGGAAATAAGATTCTAATGTCACCTGCAAAAAGAACTTATCTCGATATGCAATATGATTCCACAACGAGAATTGGCCTTCATTGGGCGGCATATATTGAGTTGGATGAAGCGTATAACTGGGACCCGGCTACCTATGCCGACGGGATTGATAAGTTTGATATTTTGGGGGTAGAAGCACCACTTTGGACCGAAACAATAACTAATAGAGCTGACATAGAGTACATGGCCTTTCCAAGGTTAGTCGCTATTGCTGAGGTAGCGTGGTCCTCTCCAGCTCGGAGATCATGGGAAAGCTTCCAATTCAGGGTAGCCATTCAGGGTAAGCGCTGGGAAATGAACAACATCGGTTTTTACAGATCGCCTAAAGTCAATTGGTAATATTACACAGCTAATAGGAAGCCCGGATTCATCTGGGCTTTTTTATGTTTTAAGCCAATTGTTTTTTTGATATTGATAAAAATGAACCTAATATGCCTGCTTATTCTGGGTGAAAAGAATAATGAAATTGAATATTTGAAGCATAAACATATACTATTGAATGGGTGATATAATTATTGGATTTGCCAATTGGATTTGGGGAACACCAATGTTGATTTTATTGATGGGTGGAGGAAGTATGTTATTATTTCATTCCCGATTCGTGCCTTTTACCAAAATGGGACATGCAATCAGTCTTTTGAGAGGAAAATATGATGACAGTAATGCTCCTGGTCAGATCACATCTCTTCAAGCACTTTCTTCTGCCATAGCTGCTACAGTAGGCTTGGGAAATATCAGTGGGGTTGCTATAGCAATTACCATGGGAGGTCCCGGAGCTATTTTTTGGATGTGGGTTTCGGCATTTGTGGGGATGGCAACCAAATTTTACACCTGTAGCCTTGCCATCATGTATCGTGGAAAGGATTCAGCAGGAGAAGTGCAGGGAGGTCCAATGTACGTGATAGAAGAGGGGATGGGGAAAAAGTGGAAGTTTCTCTCCTACATTTTCTGTATTGCTGGTATCATGGGGCTACTTGCTATTTTTCAAGCAAATCAGCTTACTGCTGTACTACGCACAGTAATTTTAGAGCCCGCTGGACTTGATCAAGGAACTACAACCAAATGGATCATTGGGATCAGTATGATGGTTATTGTAGCCATTGTTATTTTAGGAGGAATCAAACGAATCGCTAGCGTTGCCTCCAAATTAGTCCCTTTTATGGTTGGAATGTACTTCATCACGGTGATGATCATCGTATTCAAATACATGGGTGATGTACCTGAAATGTTGATGAAGATCGTTTCAGATGCCTTTTCGGGAGAAGCGGCTGCAGGTGGGGCTGTAGGAACTGTTATTATTATTGGAGCTCGAAGAGCAGCATTTTCGAATGAGGCGGGTATTGGAACTGCACCTATGGTACATGGTGCATCTAAGAATTCTGAGCCGATCAGGGAAGGTTTAATAGCTATGCTAGGGCCATTTATTGATACGATCGTGGTATGTACACTTACTGCATTGGTCATCTTGCTTACAGGAGTTTGGCAGACTACAGAGTCGGATGGGGTTCGCTTGACGTTGGCTGCTTTTGATCTGGCATTGCCGGGAGTTGGTAGATATTTACTGATGATCGCCGTGCTGATTTTTGCACTTTCGACCATGTTTACCTATTCCTACTATGGACATAAATGCTTCAATTACCTTTTTGGAGCTGATAAAGCCGATTACTACAATTATTTCTATTTGGTAACCATCGTAATTGGTGCGGTTGCCTCACTCGAAGTGGTGGTTAGTTTAGTTGACGGCATGTATGCAGTCATGGCAATTCCCACCATGGTTTCTACTATTTACTTAGCTCCAAAAGTAAGAATAGCTGCCAAGGACTATTTTCAACGAATGAAAGCTGAATAGACATGAAGGTTCTTATTTCTCCGAATGCATTTAAGGGGACGATAAGTGCTCAAAAAGCTGGTGAAATTATTTCAGAATATATTCTTGCAAATTTTGATAAAGCAGAAACACAAATTTCTCCTTTAGCTGATGGGGGAGATGGAACTTGTCAACTCTTAACTCATGAATTAAAGTTAGATGAAATAAGATGTTGGTCTCTAGACGCTTATGGACTTCCAATCTCTTCTTTTTTTGGTTGGGAAAAGGAGAAATTCAAGGCATATATCGATGTTTCGACAGCCTCAGGCTTAGGGTCGATCACGAATAAAGAACTGAGTCCGAGCTTAACTTCCTCCTATGGTACAGGTATTCTAATCCGAGAAGCAATAGCTCATGGCGCAAACGAAATTGTATTGGGTTTAGGAGGAAGTGCCACGATTGATTTGGGGATTGGAATTTTGGCCGCAATTGGGCTAGAGTTCTTGGATGAAAAGGGGAGAACCTTGACACTTTTTTCACCTGATTATTTAAAGAAAATCCAACATATACAGCGAAGCCCAAAAATTCCGAAGGTAAAATTCACTTGCCTATGTGATGTAAGAAATCCTCTTTTTGGAGAAAATGGAGCAATTCCAGTTTTTGGGCCTCAAAAGGGATTAGCCAAGTTGGACATGATTGCCTATGAGGAAACCTGTAAAAATTTAATAGAAAAGCTATATCGGAAGACTGACAAGGCATTTCAAGAGCAAGAAGGCTTCGGGGCAGCTGGA
>JBBQDY010000034.1:0-16860 GCA_038320155.1 Cytophagales bacterium | reverse complement strand
GATACCGGTATAATGAATTTAACTATTTCAGTATTTTTATTAACTAAACTTATTTTATCTTCGAAAACTTAACCAAAATGATTTAATTTGAAATTCATTTCAAGGTAAGTATTGCTATTTGCTAAAATTGAGATTAGAGATTAACCCTATTCTCTAGTCCAATTATTGTTTTATTACTGGAGTTGATTGAAAAGTTTTGTTTGAGATCAGTCTTATTATTTTGTTCGATTTCTGAGTATTGCCAATACCACCCTTTAAGGACCCAATTTATGAAGTACAATTCCATCCTGCTTATAGATGATGATGAAGATGACCAAATTATTTTCATGTCCGGGATACGCGAAGTTTCTAAGACTGTCATTTGCAACTGCATGTTTAATGCAAAAAAGGCGTTAGAGATTTTAGATAAGGGAGAACTGATTCCTGAAGTCATCTTTTTGGACCTGAATATGCCGATCATGAGTGGCCGGCAATTTCTTACAGAAATAAAAAAAAGAGAACCCTTGAGTAAAATACCAGTAATAATATTTACTACCTCTTCAAATAAAAGCACCATTGAGGACATGTTTAATCTGGGTGCGGCTAATTTCATTACCAAGCCAGGCAGATATGAAGAGTTGGTTTCTATTTTAAGGGAATCTATTACCTAAACCAATATGAACTCAGACACTAACCAACGAGGTTTTTATTTCCTCTATGGCGAAAGTGAAATGGCCGAGCTTATCCGTCAAAAAGATTGGCTCCAAACTCCGTTAGGAGATCCAAGTACTTGGCCAATAAGCCTTAAGACCATAGTAGGTACTGTGCTTGAAAACCCGTTCCCTACTTACTTGGCTTGGGGCGAAAGTAACACTCAATTTTACAATGACGGCTACATTCCCATTCTTGGCTCTCTCAAGCATCCCTACGCGCTTGGAGAAAGTACAATAGATACTTTTGGGGAACATTGGGAAATCATTTCCGACATGTTTGATCAAGTTCTTGATGGAAAACCTATAATTATCAATGACGGGTACTATCAGCTTTACCGAAATGGTTACCTCGAGGACTGCTATTTTGATTTTGCCTACAGCCCCGTTCGCATTGAAGATGGATCTATTGGGGGAATTTTGGTGACAGTCATGGAGACTACCGATCGAAAAAAAGCGATGGACCGCTTGACAGAAAGCGAAGAAAGGTTTAAGCTTATGGCAGAGAACAGCGATATCCTGATAGCACTTTCCGATGAAAAAGGTAAACCTGAATATTTCAATACTGCATGGGAAAATATAATCGATAAAAAATTCAATAAACTCCATACGCTGGATTTGCTAAAATTAATATGCCCTTCTAATAGAAAAGAGTTTGTGACAAATTTTAAACAAGCATTACAACAAAAAAAACGCTGGTCAGGGGAATACAAAATTTTAAATAAGAATCAAAAGCCGAGTTGGCTATTAGTCACAGGAACACCCAGGTTTGACCTAAACCATACTTTTGCCGGGCATGTGATCTCCTCGGTAGATATTACTGAACGGAAGCTTTCTGAAGAAAAGCTGAAGAATAGTGAGCGGGTCATGAGAAATATCATTGAGGCTTCACCCTTTCCTATCAGTGTTTTCATGGGTGAAGAGCTAAAAGTTGAATTTGCCAACAAAGCAATCTTCCAAGCTTGGGGCAAAGGGGACGATGTAATAGGCAAAAGCTTTAAAGAAATACTTCCTGAACTCGGACATCAGGGTATTTTTGAGCAGCTCGAGGAAGTTCGTAGTACTGGCGTTCCTTTTCTTTCTCAGGCTCAGCGGGTAGAAATGAACATTCACAACCAAAGGGAAATAAAATATTATAATTCTAGTTTCAATCCAATCCGAGATGATTCTAACAAAATCACCGGTATCTTCAACACGGGCGTTGATGTAACTGATTTGGTTTTGTCCAAGGAAAAGGTCGAAGAAGCTGAGGCAAAGGCTCGCCTGGCCATTGAATCCGCTGATCTGGGAGTATATGAATTCACCTTCGGTACAAATGAATTTATTACCGACCGAAGATTTTATGAAATGTGTGGTCTCGATAAGCCAGCGACCATAAAAGAATTTCGAGGATTAATACATCCAGAAGATGCTGAACTGCGGGAAGAAGCTCATATCCAATCCTATTCTACAGGAAGATTAAACTATCAATGTAGAATAATTCTGGGAGACAAAAGTATCCGATGGATCAGAGTAACTGGTAAATTGATCTATGATCAAGACAATGTACCTATTAAACTGACCGGAATCACACAGGATATCACTCCAATCGTATTGGCTCAGCAACGGATTGAAGAAAGCGAACGAGCCATGAGAAATATGGTTCTGCAAGCCCCAGTGGCTATGTGCATTTTAAGAGGAAGTGAATACATCGTAGAGATCGCCAACAATAAAATGATTGAGCTTTGGGGCCATACTGAGGACGCAATAGTTGGCAAACCTATTTTTGAAGCAATTCCTGAAGCTAAAGAGCAAGGCCTAGAACAACTTCTAGAAATGGTAGCCTCGTCAGGTGAACGATTTATTGCAAATGAAAGACCCATGTTTCTACCACGAGATGGAAACTTGGAGCAAGTTTACGTCAACTTTGTGTACGAACCCATTGTACAAAAGTCCGGCGATCTGTTTGATATTTTGGCTATTGCAGTAGATGTCACTCCTCAAGTACAAGCAAGGCAGGAAATCGAAGAAGTGGTAGAGAAGCGGACTCACGACTTAGCTAAAGCAGTGATTGATCTCAAACGCTCCAATGAGGAATTGGCACAGTTTGCATACATCGCTTCACATGATCTGCAAGAGCCAATCCGAAAAATTACTTCTTTCACGGAAATGCTCAAAAATCATTTGGATGAAAACCTCGATGAGGTAGCCATTTCGTTTATGGAGAAGATTATCAATGCTTCAACTCGGATGAGCAAACTCATCCGGGATGTATTGACTTATTCTGAAACAGCGAAAAAAGCTGATGAATTTGAGACTGTGAATCTAAGCCGAGTGGTTGAAGGAGTGCTATCAGATTTTGACCTATTGATCGAGCAAAAAGGGGCCATAGTGAGTGTCGATAAATTACCTGAAATAGAAGCCATCCCGCTGCAGATGACACAACTTTTCGGCAATTTGATATCGAATGCTTTGAAATTTTCCAAAAAAGATGGTACCCCTAGGATTGAAATTAGGTTCCAAAAAATAGAACATTCGGATATGGATTTAATGCCATGGCATCGCGATGTACCCTATTTCCATATTCAAATCAAAGATAACGGGATTGGTTTCTTACCCGAATATGGAGAAATGATCTTCAGTATTTTTCAGCGTTTGCACCGAAAAACAGAATTTGCAGGGACTGGAATTGGGCTATCGATGTGCAAAAAAATTGTTCAAAATCACCAGGGAGAGATCAACTCCATTGGAAGCAGTGAAAATGGAGCAGTTTTTAATATCTATTTACCTACAAGGCAGTTTCAAGAGGAATAGACTACTCTTAGAAGAAATCTCAAAGGAGTCCTCAATCTATTTATTTCCGTTTTTAAGGATTTCCAAAACAACTTAATCCGGAAGTGCAAAAGCCACATACGCATCTCCGCTTTTGGTTCCTTTTCCACCTCCACAGGCAATGACCAGATATTGCTTGCCATTCTTTTCATAAACTGCTGGCGTCGCATGTCCTGAGGCTGGAAGCTTAGCTTCCCAGAGTATTGCTCCGGTTTCTTTGTCAAAAGCTCGGATTTTCTCGTCTTTAGTCGCAGCAATAAATAGCACCCCTCCAGCCGTAGCCACTGGACCTCCATAGTTTTCAGTGCCAGTTGGCGCAAAGCCCTGGGCGCTCAATGAATCAATTTCTCCCAAGGTCACCTGCCATTTTTTCTTTCCGGATTTCATGTCAATAGCTGTAAGCAAACCCCATGGAGGGTTCGATCCATAAAGTCCCTCTTTGGTCACCAGCTTTTTATAGCCATTCATGTAGTAGCGTGGATAAAGTTGGCTATTGGCACTTTCAAGCTCTTTTTTATCTGTTTTGATTTCAGCTTTCCCAAGCAGATAATCGACCAAAACAGCGAGGTTTTCTTTTGAAATATGATCAAATGCCGGCATGGCTCCTCTTCCTTTACGAAGCAAAAGATCCAGTGAATCCGGGCTGTATTTGTCTTTCACTCCAATCAAACTTGGAATAGCAGGAGGATTACCTTTGCGCTCTAAGCCATGGCAATTCCCACAATAATTGGTGTAAACCGCTTGCCCCACATTTTCAAAATTGGCATTGGCAGTCATCTGTATGACCCATGGAATCTGATTGGCATTGATATACATCGTCTGCGTCGTTGGATCAAAGGCCGCTCCACCCCATTCGCCTCCACCATCCATTCCCGGAAAAAGGACTATCGGTTGATTGGCATTTGGTGGAAGCCAAGTGTCACCCATCAGGGTATTTTCGAGTTGTGCTTGAATATCAGCTTGCCATTCTGGTTTGAGATTGAGGACATCCGATTTCTGAAAAGTCATCTTCATAAAAGGCTCTGGCAAAGTTGGAATTGGCTGAGTTGGGGAAGTGACTTCGCCGGGCAAGGTGGATTGAGACACAGGTGTCTCAACGATCGGCCATACAGGTTCACCGGTCACTCGGTCAAAAACGTATGTCAAGCCTTGCTTGGAAATTTGGGCTACTGCATCGATCCATTTTCCGTCTTTCTGGATTCGGATCAGGTTGGGATTTGCCGGGAAATCCCGATCCCAGACATCATGATGTACAGCCTGAAAATGCCAGATCCGCTCGCCCGTTTCAGCATTCAGCGCAAGTAGTGAATTCGCATATAGATTATCACCTGTTCGGTAGCCTCCCCAGAAATCGTAGGTAGCCGATCCAGTCGGCACATACACGATTCCCCGCTGCTGATCCAGTGTCATCCCGGCCCAGTTGTTTGCTCCACCGATTTGTGTGATGGTTTTAGGATCCCAAGTTTCATAGCCGGCTTCCCCTTCTTTTGGAATAGTGTGAAAAATCCACGCTCGTTTTCCAGTGCGAATATTATAAGCCCGAATATGACCGGGAGCAGCATCCAAGCCTTCGGAAAGTCGCATCCCTATGATCAATAAATCCTTGTAAACTACCCCAGGCGTATTGGCTACAATCAAAAAATCCTCCCGGTCCGTATCCAAATCCTTGCGCAAATCCACTTTTCCCCCATCTCCAAATTCAGCAATTGGTTCACCAGTCAAAGCATTTACTGCCATCAGCCAATTTCCCGCACCAAAAAGGATTCGCTTGTCTTTTCCGTCTTCCCAATAACTCACGCCACGATTCGTCCCCGCCCAGCTATTTTCACCTCCCAAAACCTGGAAAGGATCAAATCGCCAAACTTCGGTGCCCGTAGCTGCATCCAATGCAAAGACATTCAATTTGGGTGTAGAACCATACAGAAGGCCATTTACCACGATTGGCTGACACTGAATTTGGGAGCGATCTGTGGCATCCCCAGTATGATAAGTCCATGCCACTTCCAGTTGGGTGACATTCTCTTTTGTGATTTGTGTCAAAGAAGAGTAGCGCGAACCATCTTCCGGACCTCCATAATGCGGCCAATCGGTAAAGTCGATGTCGGGATTTTTTTCTTGGCAGGCTAACAAAAGCAAGAAGATTCCAAAAGTCAGATAGCGGAGTTTATTCATGACAGTAGTTTTAGGGCGAATGGTTGGAATATCGCCTTTTTCGGGAAAGAGTGCAAGGGAAAAAAGAGAGAGCGAAGGTTAAGATACTAGAGACAGAGAATAGGAGAATGGGGATTGGCAGTCATTAATTAGGTCCAAATCAAACCAACTTTTTACCTGAAGTAACTTGCTCATACTTCTGGTCATAGTCTTTTCGCAGCGTACCAAACAGCCGATCCCAGATCAAGGTGTAAAGGCCGTAATTTCCATGAAAATGCTGGTGATGCTGATTATGAGCAGTGCCGGTACTCACCCAACGTCCGATCCAGGTTCTATTAAACTTGGCGGGCAGAAGCTCAAATCCCAGGTGTCCATAGACATTAAAGAAAAACTGGAAAAGTAAAAATATACCCAGTGCGGGAGGATTTACAGGCAAGGTAAAAGCAATCACTGGGATGATTCCAGCTTCGATCACAGCCTCAATTGGATGAAAAGCATAAGAAGTCCATGGTGAGGGATTGGTGGAAAGGTGATGTACTCGATGCACATATCTGAAAAGTTTGGGATGATGCATCAATCGATGCGTCCCATAGAAATAGGCATCATGAATCAGCAACATGGCCGGAAAAGTCAGGTAATAATAGATCTCACCATGCTTGTCCCAAGGGCCATATAAATTAGAATAATCGCTGAAGACGATGAAAACCAAGGTTGCCATGGTGGCAAAAATCACAATTGTAATCAGTGAAAACAGAATGTCGCGACGGTAATGTTTCCAACCGGGAAAAGCTGCTTGATTTCTTCGGCTGGCCATTACCTTATGCAACAGGAAATAAAAAACAAGAAATAGAATCCCTGCAATCACAAAGTAACGTGTGGTGGTGATTGATGCAATGCGCATCCAGCGATATCCAAATTCTTCCCAATGCATTTGCTAAAACCTATTTCACACTAAAATTACTATTCATTTTCCACTCTGAAATTTGAGATAAGAGATTTTTTTATTGGTGAGGAAGAGTGATTTTCAAACCGTCTTCGCCGAGCTCACATGGAAAAACTTCCAAATCTGCGCAGGAGCCTGACTTCACTTGACCAGTCTTCAGGTCAAACCGATAGTGATGCAAGGGACAGATAATCTCTCCTATTCCATTAATACTCCCATCGAGCAGTGATGCTCCCCGATGTGGACAGCTGGTGCTAAAGGCATAAAACTCATCTTTCAATCGAATCAAAGCAATGGATCTATCTCCCACCTTTACTTTCTTGATCACCGACTTTGGGATCAACGCATCAATCTGAGATTTGGAATTACCAAGAGTATACGTTTTGTGCATCATTTTTCACTCCCAAAGCTTACCTCTAACCTATCAAAAAGATTTGATTGTTTTTCTCCCGATTGTTGTGGAATTTGAAAAAGTAATCAAATCCAATTCTTATGAAAACTACACTTTTACTTGCGCTCTTGTTCATTTCTGGATTTATTTCCGCTCAGACTTTGGATGGAGCATGGAAGCTCACCCACAAAAATGGGAATGAAGTGACCGACATAGAATACATCAAAATCTATCAGGACAATTATTTCGCTTTCGGGGCAAAGCAGGTTTCAGACAATCATTTCATAGCTGCGGGTGGAGGTCCCTACTCCTTCGATTCTGGAAAATATATTGAGACGCTGGATTTTTTTACACTCAATCCGCTGCTAGTAGGGATTTCCACTCCTTTCCAATTTGACTTAGTCAATGGGAAAATGGTAATCTCTGCAAATACTAATAATGGTGTTCTGGTGGAAATCTGGGAAAAAATATCAGACTCAGAAGATGCTTTGACGGGAAATTGGGTAATCACAGGGCGCAAACTCGATGAGGAAATTTCCAGGTCCACTCCAGGAGCACGCCGGACTGTGAAGATTCTAGGTGGCGGCAGATTTCAATGGATAGCTTTCAATTCAGAGACCAGAGAATTCTCAGGAACTGGCGGTGGAACATATACTGCAGCGGACGGCAAGTATACAGAGAACATTACCTTTTTCTCACGAGATGACAGTCGAGTGGGAGCTGAATTAGGTTTCGATTTCAAAGTGGTAGATGGAGAGTGGCATCACAGTGGACTAAGTTCCAAAGGTGATCCGATTTATGAGATCTGGACTCCTTATGAGATTGGGTATAAAAAGTGATTATTGCACATAGTCATTTTATAACTTTATTGTTAGCAATCACACCAATCTTGAATGATAAAATCAATCACGGCAAAGTCGCCGTACCTAGCAGATATAATTCAGTTTTTTAAAAAACCAGGCTTATACTTCCCCGCCAAAAAAGCTTCTTTCAAAGATTTCCTAATCCTTGTACTTGCAAAATTCATCTTCATCTTTCCAATAATTTTAATTGTTGATTACTTATCGGGTGATCGATTTGACTCTAATGTATTTGATGATCTAGACGACAAGCCCTATTTATTGTTTTTTGCAGTAGTCATTCTCGCTCCAATGGGAGAAGAACTGTATTTTCGATATCACCAAAATCGCAAGTACCTATCTATTATTCTCACTTTGATTGTTACCGTTTTGATAGTAATCGCAGAGTACTATTTGTGTATTTTCTACTTGATCTACCTCATGGTTTTATTGGGATTAAAAGTATTAAAAAGAGAAATTCCAATTCCACTGATGGTATATTCTGTTTCCGTCATTTTTGCCTTTGTCCATCTTACCAATTATGAAGGCGTAAATTGGTGGACAAATTTCTATTGGGCTCCCTTGTTAGTTTTTTCACAATTCATCGGAGGGATAATTTTGAGTTTTATCCGCTTGCATGAAGGTCTTTTGAAAGGGATGCTATTTCACGGGATGTGGAATGGTACTTTTGCTTTGTTTATATTTTTACCAGAGTAAGAATGCTATGCTAAAGAGAAAAGGAGCCTTTCGAGCTCCTTTTTTAATGCTATACTTCTACTGCGTAGAGTTCTTTGAGTTGGCTGATCGTATAATCAACTTCCTTCAAAGTCGTAAATCGACTGAAGGAAAAGCGAACTGCATCTCGCTCTGGGGTATGATTCAAGGCTCGAAGGACATGCGAACCAACGGTTGCGCCCGAGCTGCAAGCCGACCCCCCAGATGCTGAAATTCCTGCCAAATCCAGATTGAAAAGCAACATTCCACGATTGGATTCTGAAGCTGGTAAACTTACGTTCAAAACGGTATAAAGACTTTTTTCTAAATCTCCAGATTGGCCATTGAATCTAATTCCGGAAATTTCGGAAGTGAGCGTATCAATGAAATATTTTTTGATGCTTTCAATATGCTGCTTGTGGGATTGCATCTCTTCATAAGCAATTTCCAAAGCCTTGGAAATCCCAATAATCCCGATCACATTTTCGGTGCCTCCGCGCATATTTCGCTCTTGCGCTCCGCCGTGGATGAATGGATGAATTTTCTTATCCTTTTTCACATAGAGAAATCCGGAACCTTTTGGCCCGTGAAATTTATGACCCCCAGCAACCAAAGCATCTATTGGTAGATTTTTGAGATCATGGATATAATGCCCAATGGTTTGCACGGTATCGGAATGAAAAAACGCGCCATGTTCCTTAGCAAGATTTCCTATTCGCTCCAGGTCATTGATATTTCCGATTTCATTATTGGCATGCATCAAGGAAATCAAAGTTTTCGGATTTTTTTTCAGCAATTCTTCAAGCTGCGCAAAATCGATTTCTCCGTTTTCGTTGACATCTAGAAAGCTTAGACTGATATGACCCTTTTTTTCACATGCCTCGAGTGTATGCAAGACGGCATGATGCTCGATCGGAGAAGTAATGGCATGGGTTATTCCATGGCTTTCGATTCCGCAAATGATCGCTGTATTATCTGCTTCAGTACCTCCGGATGTAAAAAATATTTCCGAGGGACTGGCATTTAGCAATTCTGCTACTTTCTTTCTCGATCGTTCGATGGCAGTACGAACTTCTCGACCATGACTGTGGACGGAAGAAGGATTGCCATAATGGTTTCTCATGAAAGGCAGCATGGCTTCGATCACTCGATCATCCATAGCTGTGGTGGCGGCATTATCTAAATAAACTTTCATTCGCAAGCAGGGTTTGTATCGGCGCTCATTGGGGTCTTGAGACTATTTTTATGTCAAGTCAGTGAAGCGCTTACCACCTCTTTTATGTCCTGCATGATCTTTTTTGCAAGATGATTGGCAGTGGCTTCAGATTCCGATTCGCAATAAATTCGGATAATCGGCTCGGTGTTTGACTTTCGCAAATGTACCCATTCCTCTTCAAAATCGATTTTAACCCCGTCTATGTCGTTGATTTGATGTTTTTTATACTTTTCTTTTATTTTCAAAAGTATCCGATCCACGTCGATTTCTGGAGTCAATTCGATTTTATTTTTCGATATGTAATAGCTAGGATAGCTGGCACGCAATCTTGAGATGGTTTTTCCAAATTTGGCCAAGTGCGTTAAGAACAAGCCAATACCTACCAAGGCATCACGGCCATAATGTGAGGTTGGATAGATGATTCCACCATTTCCCTCACCGCCGATTACTGCATCGACAGCCTTCATCTGATTGACTACATTGACTTCTCCCACTGCCGCAGCGGTGTAAACTCCACCCCTTTTTTCCGTCACATCACGAAGGGCGCGAGTCGAGCTTAAGTTGGAAACCGTATTGCCTTTGGTATTCGAAAGCACATAATCAGCGACAGCCACTAAGGTATATTCTTCTCCAAAAGGAGATCCATCTTCATTGATGAATGCCAATCGATCCACATCAGGATCTACTACGATCCCAAGATCGAAGCTTCCTTTTTCTAATTTTTGACAAATGTCCCGAAGGTTTTCTGGCAATGGCTCCGGATTGTGAGGAAAATGACCATCAGGGGTACAGTACATCTCCTCAATGATCTCGACTCCAAGTGCACGAAGCAAGCGAGGCACTACGATTCCTCCCGTAGAATTCACCGCATCCACTACAATCTTGAAGTTCCTTGCTTTGATCGCCTCCACATCCACCAACTCTAGATCCAACACGTGCTGAATATGGCGATCCATGTAATCGTTGATTTGAGAATAGTTGCCGAGTTTCTTTACTTCAGCAAAAATAAAATCCTCCTTTTCTGCTTTCTCGAGAATTGCCTTTCCCTCCTCATCAGAGATAAATTCTCCTTTGGAGTTTAAAAGTTTCAGTGCATTCCACTGGATTGGATTGTGGCTGGCCGTGAGGATGATTCCTCCACCAGCATTTTCCAATGGGACTGCAAGCTCCACGGTTGGGGTAGTACTTAATCCTAAATCAATGACATCAATTCCTAAACCCTGCAAAGTAGCTGAGACTAGTCTTGAGATCATATCTCCCGAAATTCGGGCGTCTCTTCCGATTACCACTTTTGGATTATTAGTTTTTTCGAGCACCCATGCCCCATAGGCAGCAGCAAACTTGACGACGTCAATAGGAGTAAGTCCATCGCCGGACTTCCCTCCAATAGTACCTCTGATTCCAGAGATTGATTTAATAAGCGACACGTGCGATAATTAATTAGGTTAAAAATTCCGGACTTCCGGATATTAGAATGGTTTTTACTTGAACTTAGCTAAAACTTTGTCCACTTCGTTGTCTGGATTCCCACAAGAGCTGTCTGAATCTACTGTTTTCCCACAATAGGAGCATGCCCCACCATCTTTATTTAGGTAGGGATTCTGTGAGGCACAAGTGCCTTTAAATTCCCCATTTTTAAGGAAAAGAAGCCTTACGGACATCAGAATGAAGAACAATGCAACGAAGCCAAGTGTGAGAAATAGAGTTGCCATAACGAATTTTATTGCGCAAATTTAAACCTTTACTTCGAAAACGTCCATAATTCCCTCATAGTTTCCTAGACCATGTCAAATTTGAGTAACCGAGCCGAACAGTTGGCGGCTTTTGATCGATTATTGACCATCATGGATGAGTTGAGAACCCAATGTCCTTGGGATAAAAAGCAGACTACAGAGAGCCTAAGGCACTTAACTATCGAGGAGACCTTCGAACTTTCCGATGCGATTTTGGAAGGCAATCCGGAAGAAATAAAAAAAGAATTGGGGGATATTTTACTTCATATTGTTTTCTATGCCAAAATCGGATCCGAAGAAGGCAACTTCGATATGAAAACTATGATCGATTCGCTGTGCGAAAAACTGATCCGTCGACATCCTCATATCTATGGAGATGTGAAAGCTGACGATGAAGAAACGGTAAAGCAAAATTGGGAGAAGATCAAACTTCAGGAGAAAGGCAATGTTTCTGTCCTAGGGGGAGTGCCTCGTTCACTTCCAGCTCTGATCAAATCCATGCGGATTCAGGAGAAAGCCCGAGGAGTTGGATTTGATTGGGAAGAAAAACATCAAGTCTGGGAGAAAGTCGAAGAGGAGATGCAGGAATTCAAAGAAGAATTCAATGCAGCAAAAGAAGAAGATATCGATCGGGAAAAAGCGGCTGGCGAGTTTGGAGACTTGTTATTTTCACTGATCAACTACGCACGATTTATCGATATCAATCCCGAGGAAGCGCTGGAGCGAACCAATCTAAAATTCATCAAGCGGTTTCAATACTTGGAAAATGCGGCTAAAAATAACGACAAAGCATTATCAGAAATGACACTGGCAGAAATGGATGTGTATTGGAATGAAGCGAAGAAGCAGTAGGGAGTGGGCAGTAGGCAGTAGGCAGTGGGCAGTGGGCAGTTTCAGTTGGCAGTTATGGGTTGGCTGGTAAAGAGGAGGAGTTAAAAATATTTCTTCAACACAGTTAAATTAAGGTCTCCAATCTATCGGTGGATTAATTTGAGCACCCGCTATAACCCTGCAATCATCAGGGATAATTGCTCTGTTTTGGACAAAATCAAGCTGACTATTTTTGATGTATACGCGCTGCGTGCTTTCTCCAGCTGCAATAAAATAGCCAAGAACCACCTCTTCAGGATCATCCAAACTGATCATATTCCCACGAATATTTGCGGGGGGCGGATCGAATACCGAACCACTAATTTCAGACTGCTGCTTGACCAATCTTAAAAAGCGATAGGCTTCCTGACTGACATTGAGCTGCCGCAAATCCACCCGATAAGTATTGACAAATCGCCGGCCATTATCAGGAATAAATCCTGCAACCAACTTCGTGCTCAGTCCATTGAAGTTATCGTCCGAGCTCAGAAAGTAGGACTGGTTCCCAACTGTCTCAAACTGGTAACAAGTAAAGCAACAGTCTTTTGGAGCAGGCGCCCGATCAATAGTAAAGAGGTCAGGTCTGGTTTCAAGGACATATACAGCTTGAGAATTTCGGAAATAATAGAAATTATTTTGATCTGCAGGATCGTCCAGTTCCACAATGAGTTGCACACCCGAGGCATCGATGGTTTCTCCCTCCACCGGAATTCGCTTCGATTGGTAGCTCAGGTTTTTGATTGGTGGGGCTGAATTGACCAGCTCAGGGAATGAGGAATAGACTTTCCCATCTACTAATTGAATCTGAAGGGAATAAGTACGCCCAACTTCTGCAGCAAAATTTGCAGGGGTATCGTAATATCCACGATCCACTTGATTTTCAGTCAGAAAAGTGACGTTCCCCAAGTTGTCTCTGACGATCACAGTAGCACCTGTGACTGGCCTGATCAGGCCTTGAAAGATACTTCCGTAAGTATCTCCTCGAGTCAATCGCACTCGATGAACCTGGGCTTGGGAAGTGATCGTCCCATCAATAGTCAAGAATTGAGGCCCCTTCTCTACTTCAACCTCATAGGGATCGATGCAGGCAGAGCATGCCAAAAGAAAAAGGATGATATATCTTTTCAAAGCCATACTTGTATTAAGGTCTCCAATCTATCGGTGGATTGATTTGAGCACCCGCTATGAGCCTACAATCATCTGGGATGATTGCAGCATTTTGCCTAAACTCAAGATCGGAACCCTTGATATATAATCGTTTTTTTCGTTCACCAGCGGCTATAAAATAGCCTAGAACTACTTCCTCTGGGTTATCTAAGCTGATCATATTTCCTTTGATATTTGCTGGTGGAGGGTCAAATACGGAACCACTGATTTCAGTTTGCTGCTTGACCAACCTTAGAAACCGATATGCTGATTGAGAGATGCTCATCTGCCTAAGATCCACACGATAAATCTGGACAAACCGAAGTCCGTCATCTTCAATAAAGCCTACAGGAATTTTCGTACTCAGCCCATTGAAATTATCATCTTGTGCAACAAACAAACTTTGGTTGCCTACCAATTCTGTAGAATAACAGGTGTCGCAACAAGCTTTTGGTGCTGGTTCTCTCCCTGGATTAGTTTCGGTAGGCCTTGGGGTAAAAAGATCTGGACGTGTCTTAAGGACATATACCGAGGGATCATTTCTCCAGAAATAGAAATTATTTTGATCGGCAGGATCATCAATCGAAGCAATCAATTGGACACCCGATCTAGAATTATTTTCGCCCTCAACAGGTATTTTGATCACTTTATAAGTCAAATCTTTGATCGCAGGCACTGATTCAACACGTTCAGGAAAAGAAGAATAGACTTTACCTTCGACTGTTTGAATTTGTAGGGAATAGGAACGGCCGATTGCAGCAGCAAAATCAACTGGGGAGTTGTAGCTCCCCCGATCAGTATTGTTTTCTGCGAAAAAGGTGACATTCCCTAAATTATCCCGGACAATTACAGTAGCACCGGTGACTGGCCGAATCAATCCCTGAAATACACTTCCATACGTATCACTTCTGGTCAATCGGATGCTATGAACTTGCGCAATAGAAGTAATCATCCCTTCTATAGTCAGCAATTGGGGTCCCTGTTCCACCTCAACTTGATAGGGATCAATACAGCTACCTAAAAAGAAAAGCAGTAGAATATAACTCGCACGTTTCATCATCATCAGAACTTAATCGAATAGCTTAAACTAGGAAGTGGTACACCCAAGATTGCCAAACGCAAGGCTTGAGGTGGCGCGCCAAACTCATCCACAAAGAATAATGAGAATGGATTCTTACGTCCATAAACGTTCAAAATAGAGAAGGTCCAGTCACCATCGTAAAACTTGCCCTTTCCTTTTAACTTAAAATTCACTGCAAGATCCAATCGATGAAAGTCTGGTAAGCGCTGCTCATTTCTTCGATTGAAGTACGCCAATGAGTTGCCTGAATAATCAAATTTGGCCTCAGGATAAGTTACCGGTCTTCCAGTACTGTAACCAAAAGTGGCTGACACAGAGGTATTGGTACTCATCTTGTAATTTCCAATTAAAGTCAAATCATGAGGCTTGTCAAAGTTGGACGCGAACCACTCCCCATCATTGATATTTTCCTCTTCATAGGGAGTCAAGACTCTTCGCAAACTTCTAGAATAGGTATAAGAAACCCAGCCTGTCAATCTTCCCAAGTTCTTTTTCACAAACACTTCCACACCATAAGCTTGACCTTGAGCGGGTACGAGTTCGGTCTCGATATGATTCTGAAGAATCAAATTCGCACCATCCTTATATTCCACCACATTTTGGATATCCTTATAATACACTTCGACTGAGGTCTCGAAGATATTTCCTTTGAAATTTTGGTAATAGCCCAAGGATACTTGATCCACGATTTGTGGCTTCAAAAACTCATCCGCCAGCTTCCAGATATCAGTTGGCGCAATAGTGGCCGCATTCGAAATCAAGTGGATAAACTGGTACATTTTGTTATACCCGACCTTTACTGAGCTGTTTTTAGAGAACGAATAACGCATGGATGCTCGTGGACCAAGCCCATCAAAGCTGGTGATCTTTTCGCCTTCACCATAAGTAGTTTCACCTATCGCAGAACCATCAGAAATCGGCTGATTCTCGGCGTATTGACGTACCGCTCGACCACCGAGATATTGATAAGTGTCATATCGAAGGCCATAGGTCATCCCGAACTTTTCCCCAAGCTCAAACTCGTGCTGGAAGTGGAAGCCAGATTCCCGTCCGAATTCGTCCTGGACCTTTTTGGGAAGAATATCCTGCTCCGGGCCCGATGGAATTAATTCCCCCGGCTGCAATGTCAATTGCTTGGTATCGGCTCCTATTGTGATTCGATTACCCTCCTTGAATAAGTAGCTGAAATATCCCTTGAATCCAAAGTCTTGGATCCCAGAGTTCAAATCAAAATCATTGATGCCCGAGCGGTTGAAAATACTGTAATCGTATTGGGTATAATAGCCCAAGATGTCAAAGCTCAACTTATCGTTAACCTGACTTTTCCAATTCAAGGAATGACTGTTATTTTTCCAAGAGATCGTTGTATCCGATGCGAAAGCGAAGTCATCGTAACTGGTGTAATAGCTGTACGTAAATTCGTTCTTTTCATTGATCGGTGCTGAGATCACCAAGTTTCCATCATAGAAGTTTGCCTGACTATTTCTCAAATCAGGATTAGAAAGTGCCCCAAGGAACCAATTGATATACGATCCCCGGAAACCTCCACGGATGGAGACCTTATCTTTTACGAGCGGCCCGTTGAACCCAACTTTACCAGAATAATTACTAACCATAAGATCAGCACCCCATTTAGTGATTGAACCGGCTTTTGGCGTGATATCCAAAATCGAGGAACCTCTTCCCCCAAACCTCGATGGAATCACTGACTTATAAAGTGTGACATCATTTACCAGCTCGGCGTTGAAAGAGGTAAACAAACCAAACAAGTGCGAAGGATTGTAAATGGGTGCGCCGGCAAACTGAATCAAGTTTTGATCAGCTCCTCCACCTCTGACATTCAGTCCTGCTGAAGCTTCGCCGACTTGGCTGACACCTGGAAGCGTAGCCATGGATCGAATGATATCCACTTCTCCCAAAAATGGCGGCAATTCTTTAATCGAATTCATGCTGAGCGTGATTGCTCCCATGTCCGTCGAACGGATATTCTTCTCGGGATCTCGGCCAAAAATCACCACATCATCCAATTGAAAGTCCTCTTGGATCATTTTAATACTGATTCTTCCGTCTCCAACTGCTGTGATCGGGTAGTTGACGGTTTCGTAACCTACATATCTAAAAATCAGATTATACTCTGCGCGGTCTAATGTCAGATCAAAAGCTCCGTTGTTATCAGTGATCCGGTTGACCTCTAGTTCAGGAACAGTCACTGTAGCACCTACTAAGGCATCACCGGTGATCTCATCGATGATTCTGCCGGAGATTTTGATCCCTTT
>JBBQDY010000033.1:0-17508 GCA_038320155.1 Cytophagales bacterium | reverse complement strand
GATCTTTGGAGAAGACGTAATCAACACCATGCTTTTGGCTGGATTGCTTTTGATATTGGCAGGATTGAGCAATTTGATGATTACCGATAGATCCGTGACTCACGATTAAGGTGAGATAAAAAATATGGTCGTACGAAAGGATGCCAGTACCCTTATTTTCTCTGATTAACAGGACGGCGGACAGATACCGAAGACCGATATGACGTTCTTACAAGGAGGTTATCGAGATTGGAAAATTCTATTTATCGTTCGCTTTTTACTTGTAGAAAAGCAAATGCAATTATAAAAATATGTGTATCCACAATGCTACACGTAGCCAAATTTATTGCTGAATTGGTTTGAAAAATCCCTCCCGATATTCGGGACAGGCTCTTACCCCCTTTGATCCCGATGGCCATCGGGAGGGGAATTTGATCCGAATCCGATCAAGATTTTGTTTTAATTCCTTACGTGCACTTATGAGGATACACCTATATAAAAATAAAAGATTATGAAAGTCCTCAAAATCACTGGAGTTCCTGAGCATTTCAATTTCCCATGGGTCAAAATAGTAGAATCTCAACCTTTTTTGGATCGTGGTATTCGTCTGGAGTGGATCGAGGAATCTCGCGGTTCGGGACAGATGAACCAGGCACTACGAGCTAATGAAACTGACCTAGCCATCGTCCTCACCGAAAGTTTCCTGAAAGATTTTGAAGCGGGAAATCCTTCAAAGATTATCGGTTTTCATGTCACTTCTCCTTTAATCTGGGGGATTCATATTCATGGAAAGTCACCAGTAACATCCTTAAAAGAGGTCGAAAATCCTGATTTTCTAATATCCAGAATGGGTTCAGGTTCACATCTCATGAGCTTAGTGCTAGCCGAAAGGGAAAATTGGGAAGCTGAAAAATTAAAGTTCAGCGTAATTGATAATCTTCCAGGAGCTCTTCAAGCGATGAATGCTGAGAATCCTGAGCTTTTTCTATGGGAAAAATATACCACCAAGCCTTGGGTAGATCTAGGAGAACTCAAGCGAATCGGTGAAGTACCTAGTCCATGGCCTTGTTTTGTGATGGTGGCAACCGACGCTTCTTTAAATGAATTTGGAGTTTTGATCATGGAATTGCGAGACCTGATTTATGATTTTTCTCAAAAGCTACAAACTGATCCAGCTACTGTAAAGACAATTGCTAAAGAATACAAGCTTGACGAATCAGATGTGAATGCTTGGCTGAGCCAAACTCAATGGGCCACAAATGATAGGATCTCAGCAAAGCAATTGGATGAATCCATGGTACACATGAAAAGGTTGGGAATTCTGAATTCTAAACTAGAACTAGCCGATTTTTTGCCTCTGGATCACTTTACCCTAATTGACTAAGCAGTCAAAAAACTGAGACAAACTTTTGTGCCATTTTTCTCCTCACTGGTGATGGATAGCTGACCTCCATTCATCTTAGCGAACTCCTTGCAAATCTGAAGCCCAAGGCCAGTTCCCTTTTCAGATTGAGTCCCTAGACTTGAATCGGTGATGGAGATATTTTCAGATAGAATCTGATCGATCTGTTTTTCACTCATTCCAATTCCATGGTCTTTAATGCATAAGATTACTTTTTCATCTACTTGCTCAGCCGTCACCTCCACTGTTTGCCCAGGCTTAGAAAACTTAATTGAATTGTTAAAAATATTTCGAATGACCACTTCCATCAAATCTAAATCAGCCAAAACTTTGGATTGAATGTCAATCGACTTATTGATGTGGATATTTTTTTCTTTCAATTGAGTTTGGACAGCTATTAAACTTGAATCAATCAACTCATTCAAATCCAATTCCTTTTGATTCAACTTGAAGCCATCCATCTGAGCTAGGGACCATTTCAAGGTATTATTTAAAGTCAGGTATACTGAGTCCACATCCTTTTTTAGGTTCTGGATCAAATAATCAAACTCCTCTTTGTCCAGGTAACCTCCTATCAAAAGATCTACGATGGATTTTACCTGACCAACAGGTCCACGAAGGTCATGCCCGATAATCGAAAAGAGCTTGTTCTTCGTCTGGTTGATTTCCTCCAATTCTTTAGATTTTAAAGCTAGGTCCCGATTTTGTTCTCGCTTTTTCCTATTTAAACGGAATAGCCAAATACCCAAACCAAGAATCAAAAGACCTGCGATACTAATGACCCAAACTGATCGATTAACAAATTCCAGACGTGCTGCCTGAGTTTCATTTTGGGCTCTGAGCAATTCATACTCGGAGCGCTTGAGATCATTTTCAAACATCCCTTGAAGGAGAGTTAATCTATTCCTGGTCTCCTTACTTTGAAGCGAATCATTAAGAATCAGGTATTTGGATTGTTCTTCGAAAGCAGATTTAATATTTCCCTGCGCCTCGTACACCAAAGCCAAGAATTTATGAGATTCCTTTAATTCATCCAAGAATTTATTTTCGGAAGAAAGTTTGATTCCATCCTGCAAAATGGACTCCGCCTTATTTAATTTTCCCTGACGTAGATAAGTCCTACCGAGCCGATGTTGCAAACTAGCCTTAAAGGTAAGAATACCTTGTTTTTCAGCCATCTGTAAGGATTTTTCATAAGTTACTTCTGCGGAGTCGATTTGGTTTTTTTCAAAATAAACGTCTGCAATGACTCTGAAAGCAAATGCTGTCAAATAGGGAGATCCGGCATTTACATTAGTTGCTATTGACTTTCTTGCATAAATCACAGCAGAATCCAATTCTCCTAATAGCGTAAAATTGAATGCTACATTATTAAGACTTCTAATTTGAGTGTAAAGGTCGTCTGATTTGAGACTCAGATTATAAGCTTCTTTGAATTTCAAGATTGCCACCTCATAGTTTTGTTGCTCATAGTGCAGCGCTCCCATGTTGTTCAATACTCTTGCCGCCCCCTCAAAACTCGAAGACTCCAATGCTAACCGATATGCGGCCTCAGCATATTCAAAACTCAGATGCCATTGGCCACGACGGTAATATATCCAACTAATATTTTCTTTAGATTTTGATTCTGCTTTACGGTCTAATTGAGCAATTGCTATTTTCTCAGCTTCAAACAAATATTCCAAAGCTAGGTCCTGATCTTTTTCACGCAGGTTTGTGCCTAATTCATTCAAGATGAATAGGCGATTTAATTCTGAGGCAAGCGGAAGAGCTTTTTTGAGGCTATCCGTATCCAGATTCTGGGCAGATAGCGGGAACATGAAAAAGCTAACTAGGATAAAAATAAAAATGACAAGTCTTTTCAAGAGCTGATAAATTCGAATATGTTGAAAAATACGATGTTTAAAGTAAGATCGGACTTAGAATCCGATTAAGAATGTTACCCGGCATTTTTTAAAAGCGCAAAAATCAAGCTTTTAGCTTTTCCCAATCCCAATCTTTGTTGATCTGTGAGATGGCATGATGGGCAGTAAGATCGTATTGACAAGGGACAATGGAGATGTAATTATTTGCAATCGCCCACTCATCGTTATCCTCTCCTTTGTCAAAATTGACAAAGTTTCCAGCCATCCAAAAATATTTTCTCCCAGTGGGATCGAATCGCTCAGAAAACTCTTCTTGCCACTTAGCTTCTGCCTGCCGGCAAATTTTAATTCCCTTTATCGATTCATTCTGCTTCGGAGGAAAATTCACGTTCAAGGCTATCCCTTTCGTAATACCATTCTCCAGAACTTGCCGCGCAATTTTCTCCACCCACTCTTCCACATGGGAAAAATCAGCTTTAGAAGAATAATCGCAAAGACTGAACCCAATCGAAGGAAAACCTTCAATAGCTCCTTCAATAGCGGCTGACATCGTACCCGAATAAAGTACAGAGATTGAAGTATTGGAACCATGATTGATCCCGCTGACCACCAAATCCGGCGTTCGATTTTTTAGTACGTGATGCTTGGCAAGCTTTACACAATCTGCCGGAGTACCACTGGATTTATAAGCTTGCACATCCTGAAAAATATCTTCCTCAACTAATCTCAGGGTCTCCCCAATCGTAATAGCATGTCCCATTCCGGATTGAGGGCTATCTGGTGCTACGACCACTACTTCTCCCAATTTTTTCATCACAGAAACGAGTATTCTTATTCCTTTCGCGGTGATTCCATCGTCGTTGGAGACGAGAATTAACGGTTTTGACATTAGTTTTTGTTGATTTCATTGTAATAAGCCGTGATCCGTAATAGATCCCCGCGCTTATCATGTTCTAATCTGTTCTTTCGCATAAAAAGACTGATTGCCTCGTCATGTCCAGAAAGCATGTCGAAAAGATCTTTTTTCTTCAAACTATATCTATCGATCGAACCATCCTTGAAAAAGTAATAATTGAACGCCAATCGATAACCGATCATAGAAGGTGGTCCCCAGAAAGGACTCATACCCATGGTCCCCATTGGACCTATATTTCTCGAATCAGTTGCGATGTATTCTCTGCAAAGTAAAGCGATGTTATCTCCTTCAGTCAAAACCTCAAAGAAAATCGGGGTTTCATAGTCTCCATTAAGTGAATATGGAAGCGAGAAGAATTTCCTTACACCTCCAAACACTTCATCAAAAATCTCGAAATGGGAAACATTTGATGCTGTAAATGTACTAATAGCCTGATCTTGAAGCTGAACAAGATTATTAACCAAATCGTATTTTACAAGTCCAGAATAAACCTGTCCATCCGTCCCATAAATATTTCCTTTATGAAAGATTTGGGAAGGGAATTGGCTTTGAGCGAATGCGGAATTTGCTCCAAATAGGAGAAAGGCAAATAGGAATATCTTAATCTTTATACTTTTCATCATTCCATTTTCTACGTAATCTGCTTGGGTCAGTTTTTAAAAAACCTTAAATGATCCATAATTTTTGTCAATAAAACTATCAATTATTTCAGAATGTTGTGCCCCATTTTATCTCTTTTTGTTTGAAGATATCTCTCATTATGGGGATTTGAAGCCATTTCAATTGGTAATTGTTCCACAATCTCCAAACCGTAGCCTAACAGTCCAACGCGCTTCTGTGGGTTGTTAGAAATCAATCGGATTTTGGAAACACCAAGATCTCGTAATATCTGAGCACCAATTCCATAGTCTCTGGAATCCATTGGAAGACCGAGTGCTAAGTTAGCTTGGACAGTATCCATGCCTTCTTCTTGTAGCTTGTAGGCTTTCAACTTATTGATCAGTCCAATTCCACGGCCTTCTTGATTCATATATAGTATTACTCCTTTGCCTTCTTCTTCTACCATTCTCATAGCATGCTGCAATTGTGGGCCACAGTCGCATCTGCAGGAACCGAAGATATCTCCAGTTGCACAGGAAGAATGTACTCTTACCATGATAGGCTCATCAGGAGCCCAAGTTCCTTTGATCAAAGCCATGTGAATTTCATCCGTATTGGTTTGCTTAAACGCAATCAGATCAAAATTACCATAAGTGGTAGGAAGCGCTACCCCAATCTCACGCTTGATCAATGATTCGTGTTTTAATCTATAAGCAATCAGATCTTTAATTGAAATCAGTTTCAGATTAAATCGCTTAGCAACATGAATCAAATCTGGTAGTCTTGCCATAGTACCATCCTCATTCATGATTTCCACCAAAACGCCAGCAGGTGAAAAACCTGCCAAGCGCGCTAAATCAATTGCTGCTTCAGTATGACCTGCCCTTCTCAATACGCCACCACGCTTTGCCTTCAAAGGAAAAATATGACCTGGCTTTCCTAATTCATTCGGATGAATAGAATCATCTACCAGGGCTTTGATAGTCTTAGCTCGGTCGGCTGTAGAAATACCCGTCGTACATCCATGCCCGACTAAATCTACAGATACTGTAAATGGTGTTTCAAATGCGGCGGTATTTGAACCCACCATCATTGCCAATCCTAATTTTTCGCAACGATCCTCAATCAAAGGAGCACAAATCAATCCTCTTCCGTGCGTAGCCATGAAATTGATGATCTCAGGCGTAACAGTCTCTGCTGCACATACAAAATCCCCCTCATTCTCACGATCCTCATCATCTACTACGATGATTACTTCACCTTTTTTGATGGCCTCAATAGCATCTTCAATCGGGTCCAGACTAAATTTTTCCACAAAACTGGGGTTTATATTCAAATTGCAAATGCAAACTTACATGCTTCTGATTGCTAAACAGGATAGTGCCAAATAAAGTTTGGCTTTAACCGATCACTATCCCAAGTTCTCGATCAATTTCCAGCTGCACTTTTTTCAATTCAAAATAGAGTTCTTGAAAACCAATGATTTTTTCTTCAGTTTGTCGCTCTTGTTCAGCATGCTTTAATTTCATTTTTGCCTCATCCATCATCTTGCTGACCATTTTCTTCTTAAGCCGAAGGATGCTTTTGTAGCCTGTGATGGACAAGTCATCAGATTCTTTATTGATAATGATCTTGTGCTTGTCTTCCCAATGAACAGAAACCTCATGTCGCGTAGTCACCAAGTCAATCACCTCTTTTTGAATTTCATTATCACCAAATCCAATGAAATAATCCACTGAAGGCACTTCACCTTTGACTAGTGCTTCTCGGTAAATTCTTAATATCTTGGTATAAAGGGGAGTGCTCATTTCCAAATCCTCAACCTCTGACAATAAATAACTGGAAAGTGATATCTCCTGATCTGCTAAAATCTGTAAACCGTAATTGAGCAAAAGACGAATCATTTCCCGCTCTTGGATTTTTAGAATTTCGGAAACAGTAATACCCGATTCGGTAGGAATTAATTCTTGGATAGCTCCCTCTATTTCAGCCTCTTGCTTTTGCTTAGTGTAAGCTTCTTTTTGGGTTTTCAGCAGCGACTTATTGAGTTCTGCGTGGATGATTTCTTCCTCAATCTCGAGCAGGCCGGAAGCTTCTTTCGCATAAACTGATCGGATGATGGGATCCGGAATCTTCCCGATACTTTGGACAATCTCTCGGATCACTTCTGCCTTGCGAATCGGATTTCGTTGAAACTCTTCTTGGTACAAGCCAATTTTAAAGCCTATAAAATCACGCGAATTTTCATCCAAGTAGGTTTGAAAAGCTTGGGTCCCGACTTTCCTAGAGTAGCTGTCCGGATCTTCCCCTTCCGGGAAAACTACAGCTTTGACATTCAGACCACCTTCAAGCAAAAGATCAATTCCTCGAAGGGACGCTTTGATCCCGGCTGCATCCCCGTCGTATAGAACCGTAACTTGATTGGTAAATCGCTTGATAAGCTTGATCTGTCCATCTGTTAAGGAAGTTCCTGATGAAGCCACCACATTTTCTATCCCTGACAAATGCATGGAAACCACATCCGTATAGCCTTCGACTAAGAAACAGTTATCCTTATCTCGAATAGCTTTCTTGGCTTGAAACATTCCATAGAGCACGTCACTTTTGTGATAAACAGGTGTTTCGGGAGAATTAATGTATTTCGGTTGAGTTTTGTCTTTGGTGAGAATTCTAGCCCCGAATCCAATTGGTTTTCCGCCGACATTATGAATCGTGAAGGTAACTCTCCCTCTAAAACGGTCATATACTCGGGTGGCATCATTTTCCTTCTGAAGAATCAGTCCAGCTTTGTGTAAAATATCTTCTTGAAAGCCAGCAGATTTAGCCGCTTTCAATAAATGATCCCATCCGTCCAGCGCATAGCCCAAATCAAATTTTTCAAGAATAGCTTTTGAGAAACCACGCTCCTTGAAGTAGCTAAGGCCGATGGATCTACCTTCCTCCGTTTGGAGGTTTTTTACAAAAAAATCTCTGGCAAATCCCAAAGCGATGTAAAGACTTTCACGCTCACTTTGTGCCTGATCCTGTTCTGGAGTTCGGTCTTGATCCTCTTCTACTTCAATCCCATATTTGACAGCGATATGTCGAATGGCTTCTTGGAAACCGATTCCTTCAATGTCCATGACAAATTGGATCGGGTCTCCGGCCTTGCCACAGCCGAAGCATTTGTAGATTTGTTTTGCAGGAGAAAGCGAGAAAGAGGGAGTTTTTTCACCGTGAAAGGGACAGTTGGCCCAAAGATTTTGGCCCTTTCTTTTCAATGAAACGTAGTCACCGATCACCTCCTCGATGTCCATGCGTTCTTTGACTTTGTCCGTTGTAAGCTTACTAATCCCCATAATGTCTAAAGTAAGACAAAGTTAATAGCTCCGGGAATTTATCTTAAGGAAAAAATCAGAACTATTCTTGCTATCGCAAAGTTTACCCTTCAATCCCTCGGCATTGCTTTTTAAAGCAAGTGAGAAGGTTTAAATTGCAAAAAAATTCCACATTTACGCATGTCATTATCTAAGGAGGCAATCCTAAAAACACTTTCCAGAGTACAAGACCCAGACCTCAAAAAGGATTTGGTTACCCTTGGAATGATTCAAAAAATTGAAATAAATGGCAATTCCGTTAGCTTCAATGTGGTACTTACCACTCCAGCTTGTCCATTGAAGGAGGTTATTAAAAACAACTGTCTGGAAGAATTGGTAAAGGATTTTGGTAAGGGTATCAAGTGGGAATTGAATATGACCTCAGAGGTGACCACGATCCGGAATGCTACTCCTATCCTACCTGATGTAAAGAACATTATCGCTATTGCCTCCGGCAAAGGAGGAGTAGGGAAATCTACCACTGCGGTAAACCTTGCTGTTGCCCTTGCACAATTGGGAGCTAAAGTTGGTTTGATCGATGCTGATATTTCAGGCCCCTCCATCCCTACCATGTTTAATGTAGAAGGAGAGCAACCTGCGGTAAAGAAAGTTGGAGAAAAGAACACGATTGTTCCTATTGTTCAATATGGAGTCAAGTTGATGTCAATTGGTTTCCTTACACCTACCGACAGTGCTGTAGTGTGGAGAGGTCCCATGGCAAGTTCGGCTTTGAGGCAATTCATTTCTGATGTAGAATGGGGTGAATTGGATTATTTGCTCATCGACTTGCCTCCTGGTACATCAGATATTCACCTTACTATGGTGCAAACTCTCCCGGTAACCGGTGCGGTAATCGTCACAACTCCTCAGAAAATTGCCCTTGCCGATGCCAATAAGGCTTTATCTATGTTTAGACAGCCACAAATTAACGTACCCATCTTAGGTGTTATTGAAAATATGGCTTATTTTACACCCGCAGAATTGCCTGAAAACAAATATTACCTATTTGGGAAAGAAGGGGGCATAAAATTGGCCGAAAAGTACCAAGTGCCGTTCCTTGGAGAAGTACCAATCATCCAAAGCATTCGAGAAAGCGGAGACACAGGGTTTCCAGCAGTGATGAAACCAGGATTGACGCAAGATGCGTACATGGGATTAGCCCAATCAGTAGCTAGTCAAGTTGCAATCAGAAATGCAGGTCAAGTCAAAACAGAGGTAGTAGAGATTAAAGCATAATACAAATGACACCAGAACTACGAGAACAAATAGAATTCGCATTGGACACGATCAGACCTTACTTGGAGGCAGATGGTGGTAATGTACGAATAGTTGAATTGACTGAAGACCGAGTTTTGAAGATAGAAATGATGGGAAATTGCGGTTCTTGCCCTATGTCCACCATGACCCTAAAAGCTGGAGTAGAAGAAGCTATCAAGCGAGCAATTCCCGAAATTCTTCGAGTAGAAGCAGTCAATTTAACTGAAGCCTAATCTATTGGTGTGAATGAAGACGTCGTCTAGGTTTCCCCTGAAAACCATTTTTGTAATAATAGGCCTAATTTTCTTTGCTGAAACAGCCGTAGGTCAGCAATTTAAAACCGTAGATGTCTCATCTACTGTGGGTAAATCCAAAAGTCATGACCACAATGAAAAATGTGCCTTTAATCTAATTGAGCAACAGGTTGAAAAAGATTTAGGTTTTTTGGGCTCCAAACCTTTTTTCGAATCCTGGATAGATCAGAAAATTGAGGCTAGAAAATTTCAACCTCAAATCTTATCTAAAATCAATGAAGAGGTAAGATTAATCCCCGTAGTAGTCCATGTCATTCACAATGGTCAAGGGGTAGGATCTGGTTCAAATATACCGCTAAGCCAAATTGAATCTCAAATCAAAACTCTTAATGAGGATTTCAGGCGAATGAATTCAGATGCGAGTCGGACCCCTGCAGAGTTTTTACCTGTAGCGGGTGATGCCAAGATTGAATTTGTTCTAGCAAAACAAGATCCTATAGGCTTGCCTACAGATGGTATTGTTCGAATACAGGGACCAAAATCAACCTACACTCCGGACGATGCAACCTTAATCGGACAATTGACCCAATGGGATCCCGCGACTTATTTGAATATGTGGGTTCTACCTTTGACAGAACCTTTTATTGGGTATGCATCCTTCCCTATTTCCGATCTTCCTGGATTGAATTTTACGCCTACATCGGTGATTACTGACGGAGTTACCGTTGATTATAGATTTTTTGGAACTGGAGGCAATGCCATCTCCATATCTTTAGGCCGTACTGCTACACATGAAGTAGGTCACTATTTTGGATTAAGACATATTTGGGGAGATGGAGGATGCGGAGTAGATGATTTTGTGAATGACACCCCACTACAAGACAATTCCAATAATACTTGTACTCCAGACATTTCAAGGGTAAGCTGCGGTTCCAACGATATGATCCAAAATTACATGGATTATACCCCAGATCCTTGTATGAATCTCTTCACAAAAGGTCAAATTGAGCGGTTCAATGTCGTACTTGCAAACAGTCCGAGAAGGGCAACATTGGTAAATAATAGGGCAACTGTTGCGCCTGAACTTAAAGATTTGGACTTAGCTATTTCCAGAATATTCGAACCTGCAAGCTTTGTTTGCTCCCCTAAAATCAATCCTAGCATTGAAGTGTTAAACGGCGGAAAGATTACTTTGACTTCCGCTCGAATTGAATTGTATCTAAACGGGGTCCTGTTAGAAAGCAAGCGATTCACATTCAATTTAACCACCGGGAAGACCGCAATTTTAACGTTCAATTCATTTAATATTCCTGCAAATGGAAATGAAGTTGAATTTCGAATCACTCAGGTTAATGATCAAGCAGATCAAAATGCGGACAACAATATTCGGAAATCAAATCCTTCACTTCAAATTGCAATTAACCTTCCATACGCGTATAACTTTACTGGTTTTCCTTCTCCATGGACAATTACTAATCCTGACAACGGCTTAACTTGGGAAAAAACCAGCTTACCTATTTCAGGGCAAACTCAAGATCTAATCTTTCTCCGAAACTATGAATATGAGGCGCCTGGGCAATTGGATTTTTTCATTTCCCCTATTGTAGATCTCAATAAATTTCCAAATGCCCAATTAGTATTTGAAGTGGCACATGGCCCTTACAGTCAACAAGGGTTTCAGGATCGATTAATAGTAGCAGTGTCTCAAGATTGTGGAAATACCTTCGATATTGCGAATTCTACCTATTCAAAAAGTGGCCAAAAATTAGAGACTTCTCCCCCGACTCTCGACGAATTTATCCCGACTGAGAATAGCCAGTTTAGAACCGAAGTTGTTAATCTTGCTCCATTCGCTAACCTCGGTTCAGTGAGAATAGCATTTATCAATGAAAATAGCTTTGGGAATAATATTTACATCAAAAACATCCGAATCCTTCCTACTGAAGAGTTTAAATACGAACTAAAAATCTTGGATCTACTAATTCCGGCGCCTATCTCTGATGGAACGCACGAAAATGAAATAGTAAGACTGAAGAACACTGGCAACTTACCGATTTCAAAATTCTTGTTTTCACGAAGCACTAATGGGGGACCCGTTCAGACTTTTGTTGCAAGCGGTGCTGCAGTTCCAGGAGGAGAGATCTTCAATCTTATTGGTCAAAATACCACAACCGAAGGAATCAACAAATTAGAATTCCGAGTATTCGAGCCAAACTTTGACCAAAACCCAGGAAATTCAGACAGTTTTACAATTTTTGTATTGGAAAACAGAGATACGACTGCTGTGCCTTGGCGACAGAATTTTAACAATTCTTCTAATCTTGATCCGTGGGTTACCATCAATCCGCAAACTAATTCTCCAGCTTGGAAAATCACTTCCGCTTCATCCGGCAGCGGTCCCAATAACATCGCTACGGTACAGACTTTAGAATCCGGCGCATCATATTGGCTTGGGACCCCTATTTTCGATCTTACAGTGAGTTCGCAGGCAAGTTTATTCTTTGATTATGCTATAGGTGCAGTATCGCCAACCACTAAATTCAAAGTGCTTGCAAGCGATAATGGTGGAGAGACATATCAAGAAGTATGGTCCGAAACAGGCGCCTCACTTTCTTCAGTGTCCGTGGGTCAGGCTAATCCTACTAGTCCAAATGACTACGTACGGAAATATATTAACCTTTCAGATTTTGCAGGCTCAGGAAAAAATCAAGTTCGCTTGGCTTTTGTATTAGAAGGTGGAAGCGTTGGAGATTCTCCTTTGTACCTGGATAATATAGAACTCTTCCTTAGCGCAAACCCTGATCCGGTAATTCCTGCAGAAGGAATGACTGTCCTCTATCCTAATCCGGCTATAGACATTTTCAATATTGCCTTTAATCTTCCAAGACTGGAAAATGTGACCATTCAAGTCATTTCTACCGCTGGTACTGTGGTTCAGGAAATCGAATATCCCAATACTTTAAACCAAACCTATTCCTTTAGCACACAACTCTTTTCTAAAGGAGTGTTCATCATCAAAATAACCGGTGCATCGGTTCGAGAGACCCGACGATTAATCATTAATTAAAGTAAAATAAGCCGAAGAAATCCACTTCGGCTTATTATTTGAGTTCTCAATAAATCAGATTTCATGAAGTTCTACGTTAGTAGGATTCAACTTCCAACTTATCTTTAGCTTAATTATAATTTACAAGTTCATTCCCTCAGGCATTGAAAAAAATATTCATAACTATCCTCATTCTATCAGGATTATCACTTTTCCTCGGTTATCTATTTTTGAAGATCTATCTTCCCATGTACACCAATCACGCGGAAACCGTATCTGTTCCAGATTTGTCCGGTTATAATTTTGAGGAAGGTGTCAAGATTTTAGAGAATGCAGACTTACAATATCAAGTTTCAGTGGACTCAAGTTTTAGCTCTGAGGAACGTCCGCTAGCAATATTAAAGCAAATTCCAGATCCTTCAAGTCAAGTGAAAAGTGGGAGAATAGTGTATTTGACTTTGAATGCGCGAAATGCCCCAATGCTCAAAATGCCAAACTTGCTCAACAATCCCCTCAAAAATGCCCAGGAAATACTTTCAAATATGGGTCTAGAGCGTGGTGAGATCATCTATATCCCAGACATTGGAATCAACGCGGTATTGGGTCAGCGGTACCAAGGGATTGAGATCAAAGAGGGTGCAGAGATTCCTAAAGGATCGCGAATCGATCTTTATGTAGGAGATGGAAATGGAAACCAAATTCTAACTGTCCCAAGTTTGATTGGTATGGATGAGATTGATGCTGAATTTCTAATCTTGGGCTCAAGCCTAAGAGTTGGTGAAAAACACACGGTAGAAAATGACTCCATCGCACCTGGAAAAGTATTCAGACAATCTCCATCATCTGGAATTCAGGTAAGGACTGGAGAGCCGATTGAAATCTGGATAGCGAAGTCCAACTTCTAAAAAATGCGAAAACGATTCCACCTAGTTCGGATATTAGGGATATTCTTTTCCCTGATCACCTCATTTGAGGGATTCGCACAATTCGTGGAATTAAGCCCTATTCCTAATCGGACAATTAAGAAGACCAATTCGTCTTCAACTTCGCGAATCAATTCTGTCAATACAATTCCGTTTTGGGATGATTTCTCCGGTGGCTTAGATACTTTAAACTGGGTATTTTCAGGGACATCTTACACAGAAACTATCGGAATCAATGCTCCAAGTATTGGGATGATCCTATTCGACGGAGTAGATATCAATGGCACTCCCTATTCTTTGCAGCGTACCGAACAAGGCGAAGCAGATAAGGTCACTTCCAAACCCTTCGATCTCTCAAGCATCACTCCTACTAAGGCTAGTACGCTATACCTCAGCTTTTTTTGGCAGTTAGGCGGTAGAGGGGAACTGCCGGATGAAAATGATCAGTTAATTCTGGAGTTCTCAAATCCTGACGGAACTTGGTCACCTGTTTGGATTCAAACTGGTGGAGTATTATTGGACAGAACCAAGTTTCAACAAGAAATCATCCAGGTCGCTCCAAGGTTCCAGCATGCGAATTTCAAATTTCGCTTTTTTACCAAAGGAAGACTTTCAGGCCCCTTTGACAGCTGGCTTATTGATTATGTCTTTTTGAATACAGGGAGAACTAGTACGGACCAAAGTTTTAGAGATCGAAGTTTAACCAAAAGAAACCGACTTCGGTATGGGGATTTTGGTGCCTATCCACGAGAGCTTTTGACCACAGGAGTCCAGCCATGGACCGCCGTTTCCAATGAGTTTCATAATCTCGAAAATCGCTTCCGTGCCATGGAGTTCAGTATTTCGATCTTGGATACTACTTCGAAAGCATTGATAAAAATCAATGAAAATACCCCATTTGACCCTGTCCCTAATGCAAATGAACGAAGAACATTTGAAAGCAGACCACTTGGTGAAATTCCAATTCCCAAAGTAAATACGGCTTTGGAAATCACTACCTCATTGACAAGTGGAGATCAACTATTTTTTGAAATCAATGCTGGCGACACCACTAGGTATTCTGAGGTGGACTTCAGAGCAAATGATGACGTAAAAAACTATTTTCCACTTCAGGATTACTTTGCCTATGATAATGGTTCTGCTGATTACGCTGCTGGAATTAATCAGAGATCAGGTTTTTTAGCAGTAGAATACAACTCGCCTAGGGAGGTTTTCATTAAAGGCATTTCAATCAACTTTACCAATCCTAGACAAGCTAATCAAGCCGTTGATATCTTAATCTGGAAGGACTTGGACGAGAATCCCATTTTCAGAAAAGAGACTTTAATTCCTGTCAAAGAGGCAAATGAGCAGTTAATTTATTTTCCGTTAGATACCAACATAAGAGTCAATGGCCCTTTTTACATCGGCTTTGCCCAGTTTACCAACGAATTTATTTTCGTAGGACTTGATAAAACAAATGATTTTGGAAGCAAAATTTATTACAATGTCGCCGGTGCCTGGGTGCAAAATGAAGAAGTAAAAGGATCATTGATGATCAGACCTCATGTGAGTATAGCTGCTCCATTTGTAGAGAGTATAATTCCTGGTGCTTCACTTCGAATTTTCCCTAATCCTGTGGTAGACTACCTCACAGTCGAAGGAGCCTTTGGCGAGATCAGAGTCTTCGACTCGTTTGGACGAGAGATTTTTTTAGAGCGGGAACTTACATCCAAAGGAGAAATTGTTACTTTTAGAGGCCAGCGACCCGGAATTTATGTACTCAACGTAGTCCGAGAAAGCGGTATTGAATCATTCAGAATATTAGTAAACTAAACACATGGAAGATATCACAGTTCAGGACCTGAAAAAAAGATTAGACGACAAGGACAATTTCTTATTCTTGGATGTCCGTGAGGAATGGGAATATGAAGAGGATAATCTAGGCGCAAAAAACATCCCTTTGGGCGAATTAACCAATCGATTGGATGAATTGGAGGAGTACAAAAACTCTGAAATTATTGTTCATTGTAGATCGGGAGCACGCAGCGGAAACGCGAAAAACTTTCTCAACTCCAAAGGATTTACCCAAGTTAGGAATACCCTAGGTGGAATCATGGCCTATCGGAATTTGTAGCGTTTTTGCTTTCCTGCTATTCAAAAATAAAAGGTCGCGGAGAGAAGCAAAGAATAAATATAATAATGGCGAGCCAACCGATGGCTTGCCTTTTTTTATCCAGATGACGGTGGCCCGACACTTCCGGATGATTAATCCCCATCACTCTTCCAAGTAAGAAACTATAGAATAACCAGCCTTGATAGCCTTCCCAGTCAGGTTGAAAAAATACTATTGCGTACTGAATTGCGGCTATAGCCAGAATGATCGAAAGTTTGGACTGCAGCTGAAGCTCTGCTTTGGAATAGCAAATAAACAGAAATCCCAAATAAAGCGGAATCCGAAATATCAATTCTTCCACAGGTGAAAATGGACTGATCATGCCCACCCCCGCATAGGTAACAAATAAGGTGAAGGCCGAAAGAGAAATCTCACGATGCCACCTCGGGAAAAGCCCAAAAACCACATGCCCACCATCCAATTGGCCTATAGGAAGTAAATTGAGTGCAGTAAAAAACAAGGCTAAGTATCCTGCAAAAAGATAGGGATAATGAATCATCTCAGACATCGCAGGAAGTCGGGTAGGATCAGCCAAAAGACTTCCCATTGCATTGAACAATAGATTATTCCCCAATTCAAATTCCAAAACCTCTTCACCGTATCCTTGAAATTCAGGATCCGCATATTCGGGATGAATCTCATAGATATAAGCGGTCTCCGGCAAAGTCAAAAACCCGTAGGCCAAGACTACCAGTGCCACCACAAAACCTGCCAATGGACCTGCCACGCCGATATCAAAGAATTTTTTACGGCTGTTTACATGACCCTTCATTTGAATCACTGCTCCAAAAGTCCCAATAGATGGAGCACCAATAAAACCCAGCCAACCTGGAATAAAGAAAGGCAAGGTACATTTCACTTTGTGGTAGATAGCAGTGAAGAAATGTCCCAACTCATGAATCAAAAGAATACCTATAAATGGGAGAGAATAAGCCATCGATTTCCAAAAGTATTCCCAGCTAAGAAATTCATCGCCGGAGGCCATAATAGATTTGCCATATACCCACTCTGCTCCTGCAAAGGTAGTCGCAATCAGAGTAACTAGAAATAAAAGACCATGTTTCAGGTAGTCCCTACTGCTATACATCCTTGAAAAAATCAAAAATCACTTCTGGTCCGGTCACGTGGATCGCACGAATTCCGGCTTCACTTGCTCCTCCTATATTAGCTGGCAAATCATCGAAAAAAATCACTCGATCTGGCGTGGTATGAAGTTCATTTACCAGCCGTTCATAGATTTCAAGACTTGGTTTAGCGAGCCCCATCTCATGGCTTAGAAATACCCAATCAAATATGGGATCGAAGTTTTCCAGTCCATGATCAGCTTTTAGAATCTCATTTACTTTTAGAATATGGATATGATTGGTATTGCTGAGTACTCCTACTTGATAAGTTTTTCGAAGTTTTTTTATTAATTCAATACGCTCAGCTGGAATCTTACCCAATAAGCTATTCCATAGAAAATCTACTTTTTGATCCTCCCAATCTGCCTCAAAATACGTTCGTACTTCTGCTCTGAAGCTTGCCGAATCGATCATTCCCATTTCGTATTCCCTGTGAAAATCAGTGCGATAAAAGTTGTCAACTTTCGAGTGAATTGCCTCGGGGAGTTCCTGTTTGATCCGGCTAAGAGAGCCCTGATAATCAATGTCGATGATGACATTTCCGAGGTCAAAGATTAAAAAGTCCGCGTCTAGCGATTTTTTCATTAGAAATTGGGGTTGTGTATATCCCTTCAAATATGTAACATTGCAC
>JBBQDY010000032.1:0-17623 GCA_038320155.1 Cytophagales bacterium | reverse complement strand
GACCGAGCCAAATTGGCGGAAGCGGAGCAATATTTTGATTTGAATGCTGGAAAGCTGATCATTTTGGATGAAATCCAGCGGATGCCAGATCTTTTCCCGTTGCTCAGGGGAGTGATTGATCGGAGAAGGAAGCAAGGCTTGAGATCTTGTCAATTTTTGATTCTAGGTTCGGCTTCGTTGGAGCTGATTCGACAATCCTCCGAATCACTGGCGGGAAGAATCGCTTACGAAGAGCTTTCAGGATTTACGATTCTGGAGGTAGGAGATCAAGAAAATAATCTGGAAAAGCTTTGGCTGCGTGGGGGATTTCCGGATTCTTTTTTGGCGGCATCGGATAAGGCGAGTATGACTTGGCGGCAAAATTTCATCACCACTTATCTGGAGCGGGACATTCCTCAGATTGCTCAGTTTGTTCCGTCAAATCGTCTGCGAAGGCTTTGGACCATGCTTGCACATGAGCAGGGACAACTGATTAATTTTTCCAAGTTTGGAGCAAGTTTGGATTTAAGTTCTCCTACGGTGAAATCCTATGTGGAAATGTTGGAAGATTTATTGTTGATCAGATCGATCCGCCCTTGGATGAGTAATGTAGGAAAGCGACTGGTGAAAAGTCCAAAAGTATATATCCGAGATTCGGGCTTGACGCATACGCTGTTGCAAATTACTTCCCAAGATAATCTGCTCGCACATCCTGTAGCAGGCTTCAGTTGGGAAGGAATGGTGATCGAACAGCTGCTGGCCGTGTTGCCAAAAAATGCGGACTTTGGATTCTATCGTACCTCTGCAGGAGCAGAATTGGATCTTGTTATTCAGATGGGGAGTCAGTTGTGGGCAATTGAGATTAAGCGAACTCTCAATCCCAAACTCTCCAAGGGCTTCTTGATTGCTGCGGAGGACGTGAAAGCCACCCATCGATTTTTTGTCTATGCAGGAAAAGAGCAATTTCCAATGGGCGAAAATACCTTGGCAATCGGCGTAGCTGAATTGATGAATAAACTAAGGGAAGGCTTTTGAGGCCTTCCTTTGCTTTGATAGATAGGTGAATCAATATTTCTATTTCATTCCCTATTTTTGCCCTAACCTAATCTCCGAACATGACCCGAGCCGAGCTTTTCTCCCAAATCCAGCAAAAATCCTCCTTTCTATGTGTAGGCTTAGATCCTGATTTGGATAAGATTCCAGCTCACTTGCTTTCTGAGCCTGATCCGATTTTTAGCTTTTGCAAAGCAATTGTGGAAGAGACAGCAGATTTTGCGGTGGCCTATAAACCAAATATTGCCTTCTTTGAAGCGCTTGGCCCAAAAGGATGGGAAAGCCTACAGAAAGCCTTGGAGATCATTCCGAGCAATATTTTCACCATTGCGGATGCCAAGCGGGGCGATATCGGGAATACCTCAAAGCTTTACGCAAAAGCATTTTTTGAAACGATGAATTTTGATTCGATCACGGTGGCGCCTTATATGGGAGCAGATTCGATTTCGCCCTTTTTGGAGTTTCAGAATAAATGGGTGATTCTGCTTGCCTTGACTTCGAATGCAGGATCGGCTGATTTTCAATTGATTTCTGACGCTCAGGGAAAGCCGCTTTATCAAGCAGTTTTAGAGAAAAGTCAGGAATGGGGAAGTCCGGAAAACCTGATGTATGTGGTAGGCGCTACCCGTGGGGAATTGATTGGTGAGGTCCGAAAAATCGCTCCAGAACATTTCTTTCTGGTTCCTGGTGTCGGCGCACAAGGCGGAAGTCTGAGCGAAGTTGCCAAATACGGAATGAATTCCACTTGCGGGCTTTTGGTCAATTCCAGTCGCGGGATTATCTATGCATCGTCCGGAAAAGACTTTGCGCAAGCAGCAAGAATAGAAGCTCAAAAACTGCAAGAGGAGATGAAGGATCTCTTGGAGAAGTATTTAGTTATTCTTTGAGGTTTATTCAACCTCGAAGGTTTTGTAAATAATTGAAAATGAATTTTTTAGCCGTCCGCAATCTTTCCTTTAAGCTAATTTACTTTGCCTAACCTTTCAGATTTTTTCAAACCCTTTTTTTAAATTCTGACTAATTCTTTTAAATTCCATAAACTTTTAGTCTACAATAGCTTATGGTGTTTAGAGAGGATTTTTTACAACTCGTCTGGAAGTATCAATACTTCGACAAAAAAGATCTCCAAGGAACAAATGGGGAGACCATCCGGATCATCCAAGTGGGGTTTCATAACCTTAGTGAAGGTCCTGATTTCAGAGATTCTGCGATCGAAATCGACGGGATCGCTTTCCATGGCCATGTGGAGGTGCATCGATTAGCTTCCGAATGGAAACAGCATGCTCATGGAGGTGATCCGGCCTATAATTCGGTGGTCCTGCATGTGGTCTGGGAAAATGATCAGGCTGTCTTTCGAAATGATGGCACTCCCATGCCTACGCTGGAGCTAAAAGGGAAAATCTATTTGGAAATCTGGCGGAATTACGAGCAAATGCTGGATTATAAAGCTGACTTGCCTTGTGCGCATGGAGTAAAAGAAATCCCAGAGATTATTCGATTTTCCACCTTGGAAAAAGCCTTGGTGGAACGATTGCAGGAAAAATCCGAATTGATTCTTCAGATCTTGGACCAAACCAAAGGGGATTGGGAAGAAACTGCCTATCGCTGGCTTTTCAGTGCTTTTGGGTTTAAGACCAATTCTCAACCAATGTTGGAACTTGCCGAACGAATCCCCTATAAAATACTCCTCAAGCATCGAAATCAACCTACTGTTTTGGAAGCCATTCTATTTGGTCAGGCGGGCTTATTGCCAGAGCAGTCAGATGAACCCTATGTGCAATTTCTGATTCGGGAATATGAGTTTTATCAGAAAAAGTATGGATGGACGGATTCTATGAAACGACAACATTGGACCTTTATGGGAGTCCGACCTACGAACTTTCCGAGTCTTAGAATTGCTCAACTGGTGGCAATTTTGGCTCAGGCGCCAAGCTTGCTTCAAGCCGTAATGGAAAATTCGAGAGATTTTTCAGCATTTAGGATACTGCTTCAAATAAGTCCCGGAGATTATTGGAAGCACCATTATACTTTTGGCAAGCCGAGCGAGAAAACAGCTTCGAAAGGAATTTCTGGTGCAGTCTTGCCGCTTTTGATCATCAATTTCGTGATTCCACTCTGGTTTGCCTATGGGCGATTTTTCCAACAGCCAGACTGGCAGGAGCGTTGTTTTGACTTACTCCAAGAGCTTTCTCCTGAGTCAAATTTTATCATCAGGAAATTTGAAGCGACTGGATGGAAAGCTGAAAATGGATTCGATTCTCAAGGGATGATTGGTCAGTTTAAAAATTACTGTCAACCTAAAAAATGTCTCCAATGTAAGGTCGCGCAGAGCTTGATTAAGTCGGATTCCAAAGTCACGGTTGGCTAAGCTCATGAAAAGCCGTATTTTTGCCCCCTGAATTAAATCAATTATGGAAAAACCAGTAATCATCTTCGGAGCTAAAGGAATTGCACATCCTGCATTAGAGATCTTTAATAGCAATAATGTAGTGGTGTATGGGTTTTTGGAGGAAGATGAAAAGCTTCATGGAACTGAGATCAATACTGTTACTGTGTTGGGGAATACTGAGGACGATGGTTTCCTAAAACTAATCGGACAAAAAGCCGAGGCGTTTGTCGCAGTGGATGATACCAAATACCGCAAATTCTTGGTGGAAATGCTTCAGGAGCGACGCAAGGTGCAACCTGTGAATGCGATTCACCAGACTGCCTATATTTCAACAGACGCAATTATTGGTCACGGCAATTTTATCAATGCTAAAGTAAATGTTGGAACGGCTGCCACAATTGGAAGTCATTGTATTTTGCATTCTGGAGCAATCATTGATCACCATGCCAAGTTGGAAGATTTTGTTCAGGTGGGAGCAGGATCTGTAATTAATGCTGAGGTGACTATTGAAGAGGGAGCCTTTATCGGGAGTGGAGTGACGATTATTTCTGGTATTACTATCGGCAAAAATGCCCGAGTGGGAGCTGGATCTGTAGTCATCGCAACAGTTGGAAATGGAGAAACAGTCTTCGGAAATCCTGCTGCCAAAGTGAAATAAGAATTACGAATTTTGATTGTGCTTAGTGTGAAGCTTTTCAAAAGTAAATCTGATGTCTAATATCATACATCTAAAATCCTAAAAACACCCTGCCGAAACAGGGCTTAAGTTATGGAAAACAAAGACTATCAAATCCTACTCTATTATTGCTACGCAAAAATTGACGATCCGGAAGAATACCGCGAAGAACATCACCTTTTTTGTGTAGAAAATAACATCCGAGGCCGGATCATCATCTCCGATGAAGGCCTCAATGGTACCGCTTCAGGTCTCCTTGAAGATTGCCAAAAGTACATGGATTACATCCACGCCGATCCTCGGTTTGCAAAGACAGAATTCAAAATTGACGGATTCGATGCCCATGCTTTCACCAAAATCCATGTTCGTTATAAGCCTGAGATTGTTCATTCAGCACTTCGTCATCTGGATCCTAATGTGAAAACGGGAAAGCATCTGGAGCCCGAGGAATTCAAGAAATTGAAAGATCAGGAAGATGTCGTGATTCTGGATGTACGCTCAAATTATGAGCACGAACTTGGAAGATTCAAAAATGCGATCACGCTGGACATTGATAACTTCAGAGACTTTCCGGAGAAAGTAAAAGCCCTTGAGCACCTCAAAAACAAGAAGGTTTTGACCTATTGTACTGGTGGTATTAAATGCGAAAAAGCTTCTGCATTTCTATTGGAGCAAGGATTTGAAGATGTGTATCAATTGCACGGCGGAATCATCAAATACGGCATGGAAGCTGGTGGGGAAGATTTTGAAGGCAAGTGCTATGTTTTTGATAACCGGATTGCTGTGGAAGTCAATGCCGTGAATCCAGTCGTTATTTCCACTTGTCATGTATGCGGAACAAATTCGGACCGCATGGTCAATTGCGCGAATTCAACCTGTAATGCGCACTTGTCGATCTGCGAAGAATGTGGCTGGAAAATGGAAGGTGCCTGCTCTGAGGAGTGTCGGCAAAATGAGGATAAGCGACTATATGATGGTACCGGTTATTACCAGAAAAATACCAATGGATACAATCCATACAAAGGCATTCATCGTAAAGCTGATAAGAAAGCAATAACTAAATAAAAGTGTCTACAAGAATTCCAGAATCCGAATTGATCTTAAATCCTGACGGGTCGGTCTATCATTTGCATTTGAGGCCAGACCATCTGGCCTCAACTATTTTTACTGTGGGTGATCCGGATCGCGTAGGAATGGTTTCCAAACATTTTGATCGAATTGATTTTCAAACATCCAAAAGAGAATTCATTACCCATACTGGATATATTGGAGCTAAACGTGTTTCAGTTCTAAGCACAGGAATGGGCACTGATAATATTGAGATTTTAATGACGGAGCTTGATGCGTTGGTAAATATTGACTTGGATTCTCGTCAATTGAAGGAAACCAAGCAGGAGCTTCAGATTATTCGACTGGGTACTTCAGGAGCATTGCAGGCTGATATTCCAGTAGGATCGATCTTGGCTTCCAAAAAGGCCATTGGCTTAGATACACTTTTTCAGTTTTATCCTGAATTGGCAACTAATCAAAAATTTGCGAATGCAGTAAAGGAAGTTCTAGGATTAGGATTCAGTCCATACGAGGCCAATGCATCAAAGGCCTTGTTGGCGCTTTTGCCAGATTCATTCTTAGTGGGAACCACATTGACGGCACCTGGATTCTACGCTCCTCAAGGGAGAGCAGTCAGATTGAAGCCAAGAATAAATGCGATGATGGAAAAGTTGGAAGGTTTGGTTTGTGAAGGAGATCGACTTTGCAATTTTGAAATGGAAACTGCTGGATATTATGGTCTGGGTGAATTGTTAGGCCACCAAATGTTGAGCTTGAATGCGATTGTTGCAAATCGTGTGACCCAGGAGTTTGATAAAAAAGCTGAAAAAACAGTGGAGAAACTCATCCACGCAGCTCTTGAAGTTTATTGTTGAAAAAATCACCCTTGTTTTTATGCAGACAGATTCCGTATGTTTTTGGCTGTGTAATCTAATGTTAAATCTTCCCAATCGTTTGTATCTAAATCCTGAATTAATTTAGACATAAACTCTGCGCATTCTTGCTTGCAAACATAAATTCCAAAAGAGGATTGTTCTCGATTAATTAAAAACGCCCGAGTACTTCCAAAATGTCTGACTATGTCCGACCATGATCCCAAAACCAGTAATTCGTCTTGGTTTATCTTTGTTTGGATAATTTTAAAATTACCTTTTGAACTAGCGATTTTCATAACTTTCATAAAAAAATTTACATTCAAACCTACTCTAATCGCTGGTGAAGATCAATACGTAGAAATACGTATTTTTTGAAAAAATATTAATTTTTGATCCTATTCGATGCTAAATTTATTCTGCTGGGCCCATATTACTAGCGAATTGTGTTTTTTATCCAACTGTAATTTAGCTATCATATTACTTCGGTGCTTCTCAATGGTCCTTTCGGAAATAAATAACTTAGCAGCAATCTCTTTGGTAGATAAGCCCTGAGATATCAATCTTATAATTTTGATTTCCGATGGTGTAAGATTGTAATCAGCTTGATCGGACAGGTCTTCCTTCAAGCCCTCAAAAATTTTCTCACTAAAAAATTGTCCTCCTTCTAGGACTTTGGCGATAGCTTTCGATAGATCTTCCAATGCAAAATCCTTTAAAATATAACCAGAGAGGTTGAGGTCTTTCGCCTGTTGATAAAGGTAGATTTCCTTGTGAAGAGTCAGTAAAATTATTTTTGTTGGGATATTGGCTGATTTACAGTGTGCGGCGATTTCAATTCCTGTCAAACTAGGCATCTCTAGATCTAAGATTGCCAATTCAGGGGTTGATTCGAGAATTTGATTTAAGGCATCTCTTCCATTACTCGCTTGGAGAATGGTCCGGAATCCGAGGTCTCTCAGGAAATCATACAATCCTTTTAGCAAAATAGGGTGATCATCAGCTATCAGAATTTTTGGGTCATTCGGTGGCATTAACGATAAAGCTAAGGGTGGTGCCTTTTCCTTTTTCACTTGATACTTTCATTGCTACTTGTATCGAACCGCTTCGTTCCTTAAGTGTTTTTAATTCTAAGCTCTTAAAATCATTGTATTTTTCCGAAAAATCAAATCCTTTCTCATTATCTGAAATGAAAAGCGTGCTGAAATTTTCTTCCGAATAACTATTTTAACTCGTTTCCAAGTGCCTGTTTCTGGTAGCAGCATTATTTTTTAACAATTTAAAGCAAGGTGAGATCACAAAAGTCAAAGCCTGAAATGATATTACTACTATGCGTGCAGGTTTAAAAAGTTAACTTGTATTTTCAAAAAGTTAATCTCAGAGTTCTATGAAAACAATCAGCAGTCTTGCATTTCTATTTCTTTTCTTGATCTCCCCACTGATTGCTCAGGATAAAGAAGAGAAAAAGAGCTTTGAAGCAAGAGAACCCCAACGATTCGAAAGTACCCACTCTGGAACTTTTGGCGGGCAAAAAATCACGTACAAGGCGATTGTGTCAGAGACCTTTTTGAAAAATTCCAGTGGTGAAATTACTGCAGCACTTTGGTCTACTGCTTATGTGAAAGAAGGAGCGAATAATTCCAATCGACCAGTGATGTTTGTTTTCAATGGAGGTCCGGGTTCCGCATCAATTTGGCTACATGTTGGTTTTTTTGGACCTAAGGTGGTCAAGGTGGATTCGGAAGGGAAGATCGATGATGGTGCTGCTCCTTACCGCTTTGTAGAAAATACTCAGGCGCTGCTTGACTTGACTGATTTGGTTTTTGTGGATCCGATAGGAACTGGATTTAGCCAAGTGTTAGGAAAAGGCGAAAACAAAGATTATTGGGGATTGAATGAAGATGCCAATTCGATTGCACAGTTTATGAAACTTTGGGTCACCGAAAATGGAAGATGGCAAGCACCGAAATTTATAGCAGGAGAAAGCTATGGTACTACCCGAGCAGCAAAAGTCGCTGAGGTACTAGAAGGTGGCGGTAGCCCGATGGCTTTGAATGGGATTGTCTTGATTTCTCAGGCTTTGGACTATGCCGGCTCATCTTCATGGGCTGATAATTTAACTTCATTTTTTACCTATTTGCCTTCGCAAGCAGTGACCGCTTGGTATCACGGCAAAGCCGGAAAAGGAAAAACTTTGGCGGATTTTACCCAAGAAGCTCGAGACTTTGCATACGGGGAATATTTGGAAGCTTTATTCTTGGGAAAGAAGCAAAGTCAAACTCAAAAAGAAGCTATAGCCACTAAATTGGGCTATTTCACAGGTTTGGATAAAGCATATATTCTTCGATCGAATAATCAGATTTTGATGCATCGCTTCAAAAAAGAATTACTTCGAGAGGAAGGGAAAGCTATTGGAACCTTAGATGGGAGATTTTTGGCTAAAGAAACTGACTTGGTAGCGGAAGGTCCGGTACTTGGGGATGCCAGTAGCTACATGACTGAAAGTGCTTACACCGCTGTTTTCAACAATTACCTATACGCTGACTTGAAGGTTAAAATGGATCGGCCCTACCTTGGCTCTGCTGATGGAATGGGCGGTTCCTGGAATTGGAAACCTGTGCCGGATGGGGCATATTGGGAGCCAAGCTACGTAAGCACTGCTCGATCACTCAGTGAGGTGATGCATCGGAATACAGCTTTGAAAGTCATGGTCGCCAATGGCTATTATGATTTGATCACTCCTTTTTTCGATGCGGAATATACGTTTGCAAGACATGACTTTCCCCAAGATCGAATTCAGATGAATTATTATGAGGCCGGTCATATGATGTATAACAGGCAAGACGACTTTGATGCCTTGGCAGAAGACATTCGGGCGTTTTTAGAAAAACTTGTCAGATAATGCGGATTCATTTTCAAAAGTTATAACTTTGTAATTACAAATTGTTATCAATTATGGAAGCTTTAATCATTAAAATAGGAAATTCTAAAGGGCTCAGACTATCAAAGATGATCATTGAAAAATATGATTTAGGGAAAAAGGTGGAGGTAATTCTCGAAGAGGATCAAATCGTGCTTAGACCTATTAGGAGTGTGAGGGATGGCTGGGGAGAGGCTTTTGCAAAAATGAGAGCTGCTGGAGAGGATGAGCTTTTGATTGATGATTTCACAGATGAAGATCATCTTGAAGAATGGAAATAAGTCAATATCGGATTGTCTTGGTCAATCTTGACCCGACTATTGGGAGCGAAATAAAGAAAACGAGGCCCTGCGTGATTATTTCTCCTGATGAGATGAATCAACATTTGAAAACGATTATAGTGGCTCCAATGACTACCAACCTTTCGAAGTATCCATCCAGAGTCGCAGTTTTTCATAATGGTAAAAAAGGAATGATCGCTATTGATCAAATCAGAACGATTGACAAAGTTCGGATTGTGAAAATTTTTGAAACGCTCCATAAATCTGAAATACAAAAATGTAAATCTGTCATCAAGGAAACTTTTGTGGATTAATTTCACTTTATTTTTCAGTCCTTTATTATTTATATATGTATCCGCTTTTCTGCGATTAAGGGACATACGAAAAATAGAATTTGCTAAAAACTCTCAATGAATGCCACATCGGTCATCGGTCCTTTTAATCAGAGAAAATAAGGCTACTGGCATCATTCCGTACAATCATAATTATTAATGAACTAAACTATGCAAAGACCCGATTTCAATATTGAAGAAGTAAATAAAATTATCCGTGGACGCCGCTCCATGTTTGTGGCCCAATTCAAAGAAAATGATCCTATTGATGACTCGATAATTGCCGAAATACTGGAAAATGCACGCTGGGCACCGACTCATAAGTTGACTCAACCTTGGCGATTTATTGTCTACACGGGTGATGGCTTGAAGGCATTCGGGAAATATCAAGCAGACATGTATAAGATGCGTGCGGAAAAAAACGGTACACCATTTCTAGAAGCAACCTATCAGAAATTTATCGATTCTCCTCAGAAAGCCTCACACGTAATTGCGATTTTGATGAAAAGATCAGAGGGGATTCCTTTAATGGAGGAAATCTCCGCTACAGCAATGGCAGTACAAAACATGTATTTGACGGCTTCCGCTCATGGCCTTGCAGCCTATTGGGGAACTGGGGGACCAACATTCTGGCCAGAAGCTAGGGAAGATTTTGGATTGGAAGGTGAAGATATCCTGATGGGATTTTTCCACATCGCCAAGCCTGCTACCGATAATTGGCCAGAAGGCAAAAGAGATTCCATGGACGAAAAAGTGGTTTGGATCAGAGAGTAAGGACATAAAAAGAGCGACAATCGATTGTCGCTTTTTTTATGAGCATTGGAATTTAGAATCCAACAAATGCCGGAGGCTCTACACCATTTGCTCTAAGGTAAGCAATCGCAGCACCTCGATGGTGGGTGGAATGGTCCACTAAAAGTACCATCACTTGATTTCTAGAAGCTTGATTTCCAAAGACATCTTGAATTTCTTTGCTCTGTTCGGTAGTGAGTGAAACCATCGCCTTGGCTCCATAATCATATGATTTGGCCACATAATCTGCCAATTGGGCTTTCGTGGCAGTTTTTACATCAATGCTAAAGTCAGGTTCTCCACCCATTAAATAGCCTTGAGAAATTCCAACGATTGCAGATCCGATGTGGTGAATCTGCTCCTTAAATGACATTGCGTCTGGATCGATCCTAAAATCCATTCCTGAATCTGGCATCTTATCTAGTACATCCAGCGTAAACTGTTTGCTATTCTTCCATTTGCTCATATATTCCTCTTTCGAAGTTTGAGCCATTACTGATGTGCTTGCGAGGAAGTAAACACTCAGTAAAATACTTGCAGAGATAATCTTAACTAGGTTTATCATGGTGAATTGGGATTTAATTGATGATAAAATTTAATTAATATCCGCTGAAATCAATTCGATTGCATAATTTTAAATCATGAGAAAAACACTTTTCCCAGTAATCCTCCTCCTGCTTTCGGCTTCATGTGAAAAAAATTTCTTGCCAAAACCCCAAGGCTATAATCGAATAGATTTACCTCCGCATCAATTTGTGAATTTGGCTGTTGGCTATCCTTATACCTTGGACTATTCGCAATCTTCAATGATAGAGAAAGACTCATTTAACTTAAATGAAGAGACTTGGATCAATCTAAACTATGCTGATTTTGGGGCAAAAGTTCACCTGACTTACAAAAAAATAGATGGCAAAAACGTGGATTTCAAAACACTTTCGCGAGATGCCTTTAAACTGACGGCGAAGCATCAAAAGATGGCCTATGGGATAGATGAAGCTATTTTGGTGACGCCGCAAGGCTATGCCGGAGTAGTCGCAGAGCTTGAGGGAGAAGTACCGACGCAGTTTCAGTTTTTTGTGACGGATTCTACGCAACACTTTTTGAGAGGAGCTCTTTATTTCAACACAGCGATGAAAAATGATTCGCTGGCACCGGTCATCGAATACATCAAGGTGGACATGGCCCACCTGATGAATTCAGTGAAGTTTTTAGATTAATTCAGATTTTTCCAGGAGCGAATAATAATCACACCTCCAACGAGCGCAATTGCTCCTGCTATGAATCCACCAAGCATATTTCCGTAGATAAAGAATCCTGTGGAGAACAATGCGGCGTAAACCATAGCTGATCCTATCATCATTAACCCAATTTCTTTTGGAAGTTGACCGATCACTTGTCTTTCATTCGGGTAGCGATCCAGCACTTTTTTCCATCCAAATGCTGCTGGGGTTACTTTTCTGTAAAAGCTCAATAAAACCTCATCCTTCTCTGGTTGAGTTAAAAATGTGACCAAAAGCCAACCGACGGTGGTAATAGACACACTGTAAACCAACTTGAGGTAGGCCTGATTTTCCGGAATTAAAATCCAGTTTACTTTTGGATTAATGACTTCGAAGAAAATTGCTACAATAAATGAAATTGCCATCGCAGAGATTTCAGTGTATGCGTTGATTCTCCACCAAAACCATCTCAGGATAAATATCAAGCCTGTTCCAGCTCCGATTTGAAGGAGAATATTAAATGCATCCAACGCACTGGAAAGTGCCAAAGCCAGTACGGCTGATAGGGCCATTAGGCCAACCGTCGAGATTCTTCCCACGGCAACCAGTTGTTTGTCTGTCGCTTCTGGCTTCAAAAATCTCAGGTAAAAGTCATTTACAATGTAGGAAGAGCCCCAATTCAAATGGGTAGAAAGCGTGGACATCACCGCTGCAATCAAGGAAGCCAATACGATTCCAATCAATCCAGTTGGCAAAAAGGTCAGCATTGCTGAATAGGCCAAGTCATCGCCTAGCTTATCAGCCGGGATATTTGGGAAGGCTGCGGAGATATCAGAGACATTTGGAAAGACAATTAGGGAGGCCAGAGCAATTAAAATCCATGGCCAAGGCCGTACTGCATAATGTGCGATATTAAAAAAGAGCGTGGCCCCGATTGCATTCTTTTCATCTTTGGCAGCAAGCATACGTTGCGCAATGTAACCTCCACCTCCTGGCTCTGCGCCTGGATACCAAGTTGCCCACCATTGAATAGCGATTGGCATCAAAAATAAAGGGATATAAGCATTTGGGTCGGAAAAATCCGGAAGAAAATCAAGCTTTCCAGCAACGTTTTCGTGAGTTAATAAATTATTCAAAGAACCAATCTGCGGAAGATCAAGGATATAGTAAGCTGCTGCAAAAGCACCGAACATTGCGATAAAGAACTGGAAAAAGTCAGTTAATAATACCCCTTTCAAACCGCCAAGCGAACTGTAGATCACTGTGACGATCGATGCAATAAGTAATGTCTGTACGGGACTTAGGCCCAGCATCACTCCGCCGATTTTGATAGCAGCTAGTGAAACGGTGGCCATAATAACCACATTGAAGAAGACTCCTAAATAAATCGCACGGAAGGCTCTTAGAAAAGCAGCCCCCTTTCCAGAATATCGAAGCTCGTAGAACTCCAAATCTGTGGTTACTTCAGATCTACGCCACAGTTTTGCATAGACAAATACAGTCAACATTCCTGTCAATAGAAAAGCCCACCAAGCCCAGTTTCCTGCTACGCCATTTTTTCGTACGATATCAGTAACCAAATTAGGAGTGTCTGCGGAGAAGGTGGTAGCTACCATCGAAACTCCCAAGAGCCACCAAGGCATATTTCGACCTGACAGGAAAAACTCTTTTGCAGAGGTACCTGCTTTTTTGGAGGTGAATACACCTATTAATAAAGAGATAATAAAGAATGCAGCAATGATTGCCCAATCAATTCCGGTAACATTCATAGGGGTGGGTTTATTTTATTGGAGCTAATTAACAAAAAAATAGCTAATCGGTCTTTAACTTATTTAATAAATTTTAAAAACTTCAATAAGAAACGGGAAGATAATCCTGCAACTTAGAGATTTAATTCAAAACGATTTCTCCTTAAATTTTAAAATGAAATTACTTAAATATTATCCAGATGTGATGTAGAAAAGATATTTTCAACAAATCATTAATTGTTTAATAATCTTAAAGTCAAGGAATTATACTGGAATCGTTGCTATTTGGCTACTCATTATTCAAACTTTAATTTTTATTTAAATGAAAAAAATTACACTCGTATTTTGCTCATTCATCCTTTTTGCTGGATGTAATGAACGTCTGTCTAAGGGAGTTCCCTTTAGTTTCGATTTTGTAGAAGTAGGTCAGATCGATATCGGAGGGCGTGGTGCTGCCGAAATCTCTGCTCATGATCCTCTCACCCAGCAGCTTTTTGTGGTCAATAATGATGGCTCTTCCAAAGTAGATATTCTCGACTTTTCAGACCCAACTAATCCATCTTCTATTGGAATGATTGATATTGCGCATTTTGGAGGTGGAGTTAATTCTGTGGCGGTAAAAAATGGTCTTTTAGCCATTGCAGTGGAAGCAACTGTGAAAACTGATTTGGGGTCAATTGTTATTTTCAATACTTCTGATTTGACCGTGCCAGTAAAAGTAGTGCAAGTAGGAGCCTTGCCTGATATGGTCGCATTCAGCCCAAATGGGAAATACATCGTTTCTGCAAATGAAGGTGAACCAAATGATTCCTATACCATAGATCCAGAAGGTACCATCTCAATTATTGATGTGGAGATGGGATTTTCTGTAAGCACCTTGGGATTTTCAGCATTTGAATCTCAAAAGGACAAGCTGATTAAGAAAGGATATCGTGTTTTTGGACCGGGGGCTAGTTTGGCACAAGATACAGAGCCAGAATACGTAGCAATAGATTCCAAATCTGAAATAGCCTGGGTAACTCTTCAGGAAAATAATGGGGTTGCAAAAGTAGATTTGAAAAGAAAGCAAATTCTTGAAATCCTTCCTATGGGATTGAAAGACCATAGTAAAAACGGAAATGAATTGGATGTGAGTGATCGAGATGGAGGAGTCAATCTTAAAAGTTGGCCGATCCTTTCTTATTATATGCCTGACGCAATTGCTACCTATCAGGTCGGTGCAAATGACTTTTACATTACCGCAAATGAAGGTGATACTCGAGATTATTCTGGTTTTAGCGAGGAAATAAGGGTAAAGAATTTAATTCTTGATCCGATTGCCTTCCCTAATGCTTCCGAACTACAAAAGGACGCCAATTTAGGAAGGTATACTGCTACAATTACAAATGGAGACTTCAATGGTGATGGAAAATATGAGGCCATTTATGGAGTCGGAGGGCGTTCATTCAGCATTTGGAATGGTCAAAATGGTCAACTTATTAATGACTATTCAAAATTGGAAAAGGATTTCTTGGCTTATCTTCCTACTGCCTATGATGATGGAAGAAGTGATAACAAGGGGGTAGAACCAGAGTCAGTTGCAGTGGGTGATGTTTATGGAAAAACTTTCCTTTTTGTAGGCTTGGAGCGCGCAGATGCAGTGATGGTTTATGAGCTTTCCGGTATTGGAAACGTCAGATTTGTTCAAGTATTAGTGACAGGAGACGCGCCGGAAGGGCTATTATTTATTCCTGCTGCAGAAAGTCCAAATGGCAAGCCTACATTAATCGTATCATCCGAGGGCGATGGGAAAGTAAAAGTGTTTCAAAATTAACTTTACTTGATATTTATATGAAAAGCCGGCAGTGCCGGCTTTTTTATTTTTGACATGGTTCCTACAACTTCTCGAAGATTTTTCTAAAACTCGTTGCCTCAGCGATTCTGCCATATACTTCCGAGATTGGTAGACGCTCTTGCTCAGTGGTATCTCGATGACGGATCGTAACCGTATTATCTTCCAGCGTCTGATGATCCACCGCGATACAGAATGGCGTTCCAATCAAATCTTGACGGGCATAACGCTTTCCAATGGATGCGGCATCTTCGTAGATAATATTGAAGTCGTACTTCAACAACTCCACCAATTCCTGTGCTTTTTCCGGAAGTCCGTCCTTCTTAGTGATTGGAAGAATGGCGGCCTTAACGGGAGCAATTGCCGGATGAAGCTTCAGATAAGTTCGGCTTTTCTCTTCTGTATTTTCTTCTGTGTATGCATTGCAAAGTGTCAACAAAAATAAACGGTCTGCACCGATTGAGGTCTCCACCACATAAGGAATGTAATTTTGATTGATTTCCGGATCGAAGTATTGCTGCTTTTTCTTGGAAAATTCTTGGTGTGCCTTAAGATCAAAGTCAGTTCTGGAGTGAATTCCCTCCACTTCTTTGAAGCCAAATGGGAAATCATACTCGATATCCATAGCCGCATTGGCATAATGCGCCAATTTCTCATGATCATGTTTCCGTAACTTTTCTGCAGGAGTTCCGAGCGCCAAATGCCATTTCATTCGCATATCGGACCACTTCTGGTACCATTCGAGCTCAGTGCCAGGCCGAACAAAAAATTGCATCTCCATTTGTTCAAACTCACGCATTCTGAAGATAAACTGACGAGCTACGATTTCATTACGAAACGCTTTCCCTATCTGCGCAATCCCAAAAGGAACCTTCATTCGAGCAGTTTTCTGCACATTCAAAAAGTTAACAAAAATACCCTGTGCAGTCTCCGGGCGAAGGTAAATCGTAGTGGAATCCTCCGCTACTGAGCCAACTTGAGTCGAAAACATTAGATTGAACTGTCGAACATCGGTCCAGTTACTGGTTCCAGAAATCGGGCATTTGATTCCTTCATTGGTGATCAAGTCTCTTACGCCATCCAAATCTTCCGCTTCAAGCATTCTCGCCAAAGCTCCAGTTAAGGTATTTGCTTTTTCAATATCACCAGCCCGTTCGAATACTGCAGCATGTTCTTCCACGAGGACATCAGCACGATAGCGCTTCTTAGAGTCCTTGTTATCAATCATCGGATCGTTAAAGCTATCGATGTGGCCGGAAGCTTTCCAAGTGGTAGGATGCATAAAAATAGACGCATCAATCCCAACTATATTATCCTGCACCCGGGTCATGGTTTCCCACCAAAGTCGCTTTAGGTTGTTTTTTAGCTCGACGCCATAAGCGCCGTAATCATAAACAGCCTGGAGACCATCATAGATTTCCGAGCTCGGGTACACGAATCCATACTCTTTCGCATGGGAAATAATATCTTTCAATTGCCCGTTTTCCGCAGGAGTTACCGTTTTTGCCATAGGGGCAAAATTAAGGAAAATGAATGAATCGACGTAGAAAAAGGAAAGTCTTCAAGCTTTGTGTGAAATATAACACAACTAAATAGTCAGACACATCGTATAAACCCAATATAAACTAAAACCTTTACCCATGAAAAAAATCTTACTCGGATTACTCGTATTTCAATTCTTCACTTTTGCAGCAAATGCACAAATTCAAAAAGGTAGTATTATGCTGGGCGGAGCATTTAATTTCCAAAACAATCAAACAAACTTTGATAACAATTTTCAACCACAATCTTTCACGAGTAACTCAACTACAAATACGAATAGCTTTAGTTTTAATCCTAAGATTGGATATACCTTGGAAAACAACTGGATGATAGGTACGCTGCTTATACTTAATTCAACCAAAAGTACTTCTGAGGCGACAACAGTTAATGATGGAGATATAACTAATAGCACTGAAAGCAGAAAAGGATTTATTTATGGTATTGGTTTCTTTACTCGTAAATATTTCCCTTTTAATGATCATCTATCTGCATTTGGAGCTATCAATGCAAACATTTCTAAGTTAAATAATCAAATCACATCCACTAGTAACTCACAAGGTGACTTTGAAACGGAAGGAGATTATACAGCATTTGGGAGCTCATTTCAGGCAGGATTAACCTATTTTCCTAAAAATTGGCTTGCCATTGAGTTATATACTGACCTTATTCAGTTCTCACGCACATCTCAAAAGCAAGACAATAATTCACAAAATTCCAAGACTGCCTCTTCTGTATTCAGCTCAGGTTTGAACACAGCATCTTTTTATTTTGGAGTCTCATTTTTCTTGAACAATAAGTAAGTATTGCGCAAAACTGAAAAAGGTCAACTCATCGATGAGTTGACCTTTTTGATTGTAGGTGGTTTTAGTATTTTATCTGAAGGTATATTTCACTCCGATTCCTCCTCTGAGGTAACTATCCGAGTGATCTCCAAATAC
>JBBQDY010000031.1:0-17947 GCA_038320155.1 Cytophagales bacterium | reverse complement strand
GGGGAATTTTTATTTTTTACCGATGCCGATTGTGTGGTGAATTCGCAGTGGCTCAAAGCAGGTGTTTCATCTTTTGATCCCAAAATAGGGATCGTTATTGGGATTACTAAAGTGGAGTCCAACGCACTTTTCGGGAAGTTTCAGGAGTTGGAATGGTGGAATACCCTTGGACAAGTTAAAATTGCTGCTGATCTAGACCTTCAGACTACTGGTCTGGGGAACAATATGATCATTCGAAAAACTGCTTACGATCTTTCAGGTGGATTTGAGCAGACCACCAAAAGCCTTACGGAAGATTTAGAAATATCAAAACTGATTCACCGAACTGGTTTTCAGCTTGCTCATCAAATCAGCCCTCAGCTACTTGCCTTTACGAAGTCAGAACCGAATCTGAAGACTCTTCTGAATCAGCGCAAACGCTGGTTTAGTGGCGTTTTAACACTCCCGTTTCTCTGGTTACTTCTTTTGAATCTTCAATTTCTCTATTTACCGGCTTTATTATTTTTTACTTTTCATTTTCCCACAGTTGGTATCTTGATATTTCTACTAAAATTAAGCCTTCATGGAGCCATGATTCGGGCACTTTTATCTCAAACAGCACAAAAGATCAACTGGATATATTTCTTGTTTTTCGATTTTTACGCTTTCCTGATCAATGCCCTTACGATTCTTTACTACTTTTATCCTGCTAAAATTAGCTGGAAATCCAGAAGCTACCCATGAATTTTATAGATACGCACGCCCATATTTACTCCGCCAAGTTCGATGATGATCGGGATCAGATCATTCAAGATATCTTGGCATCAGGTGTTTCCAGAGTTTATATGCCCAATGTGGACTTGGAAAGTATCGAAGCGATGTTTGCCTGCGAGGAGAAGTATCCGGGTGTCTGTATCCCGATGATGGGACTCCATCCCTGCGATGTCACAGCTGACTTTGAAAGCCAGTTGGAAGTAATGGCCGAATGGTTGGAAAAACGACCTTTTGCGGCTGTAGGAGAAATTGGACTGGATTTGTACTGGGATAAGACCTTCTTTGAGCAACAAAAAGCCGCACTTCAGATTCAGATCGATTGGGCAAAAAGTAAAAATCTCCCCATTGTGCTGCATTGCCGTGAATCTATAGATGAGACCATTGAGATCGTTCGGTCTAATCAAGATGGATCACTGCGTGGAATTTTTCATTGTTTCAGTGGAAATCTTTCTCAGGCAAAAGCGATTATCGAAATGGGGTTTCTATTGGGAATCGGCGGAGTGGCCACTTATAAAAACGGAGGATTGGATAAGGTTATACCTGAGATTGGGCTTGAGCATCTTGTTTTGGAAACAGATGCGCCATATTTAGCACCGGTTCCTTTCCGAGGTAAACGAAACTCTCCGGCCTATATCCCTTTTATTGCGGGAAAAATCGGGGATTATTTACAGCTGTCTAAGGAGGAAGTAGGGCGTAAAACGACCGAAAATGCCTTGAACCTATTTAAGGATTTTGAGCTATGAATTATAAAATAGTCAGGTTGAATACCTCACTGCGGACGAGCAAGACCTCTTCTGTTCTTATTGTATATACCGGCGGAACTTTGGGAATGGCTTACGATGACTCAGGTGCATTAGTGCCCTTTAACTTCGGTCAGATTCTCGAGAAAATCCCGATACTTTATAATATGAATATTGCCATTACGGTGATTTCATTTCCTGAGCCGATTGATTCCTCGAATGTCTCCATGTCACACTGGCGAGACATGGCGTACATCATCAATGAAAATTATGACAGCTATGATGGATTTGTCGTGTTGCATGGCACAGATACCATGGCCTATTCAGCTTCGATGCTCAGCTACATGCTTCAAGGCTTGAATAAACCGGTGATTTTCACAGGTGCCCAACTCCCAATCTCTGCGATGCGATCTGATGCTCGGGAGAATCTGATGACCTCATTGGAGATCGCTACGGCAAAAATCAATGGTAGACCAATTGTACCTGAGGTTTGTATATTTTTCAACCATATGCTATTGAGGGGAAATCGCGCTAAAAAAGTACAAAGTGTGCATTTTGATGCTTTTGAATCCGAAAACTATCCTCCACTCGCAGAATCAGGAATTGTGATAGATTATCACACTGCCGTGATCAGGCCCTTAGAATCTCAGAAAAAGTTGGTTAACCGGAGCAAGCTGGATAATAATGTCATGGTTCTAAAACTTTTTCCAGGGATTACGGATAAAATCATGGATGCATGCTTTGCTATTCCGGGATTAAAAGGAGTCGTGCTTGAAACCTACGGATCAGGAAATAGCCCAAGTGAAAAATGGTTTATGGGTTCACTGGAGCGTGCCATCAAAAAGGGGATTATCATCCTGAACGTATCCCAATGCAATGGCGGTCGGGTGATCCAGGGAAGATATGAAACCAGTAGGGAGCTGTTAAATGTGGGGGTAATCAGTGGGGCAGACATGACCACGGAAGCAGCGATTACAAAGCTGATGTTTTTATTAGGTCAAGAGAAAAGTCTAGAGGATGTCAGGCAGAAGCTGATGATTCCATTGGCAGGAGAAATAACAGCCTAATTAGATTTTTATTCTATTTTCTGGGAAAGTTTGGAAAGGGGAGTAATAATAATTTTCTTTGCACTCCGGTTCCGAAACGAGCCGTAAATCAACACAGAGAGGTGTCCGAGTGGCTGAAGGAGCACGCTTGGAAAGCGTGTATACTCGTGAGGGTATCGAGGGTTCGAATCCCTCTCTCTCTGCATGGAAAGCCAATTTCAGAAATGAGATTGGCTTTTTTTATTTCACTTTTAGGAATACCAAGACGTGTTTTTCTTCCATAAGCTTTTGCTTATTTTTTGAAAAGAAATCATGAATATTTCCAGGTATTTTTTCCACTTCCTGATCATTGAAGGTTTCCACATAATCATTGAAAAACTGCCTAGAATTTATTTGATAGACGATTTGATCAGGCGTTTGAGTCCAGCTTCTCATTTGAATTAAACTTCCGTCGAGATCATTTTCAAATTCCTCAATGATTGCTTGGGGTTCGAGATTTTTGTTTAGAAAGATCCAAGGAGAGTTTTTCGGACCTCCATATAAAGACATAAAGAAGCCGTTTTTGAAAGGGAAGAAATTCGAGATCCTTCTAACCATTGAATTTTCTTTGAGAAAATCCTCGGCTTCTGATTGCTTTTCTGCCAACCGAAGTCGTTGCTCTTCAGGATAATTATATTTTCCAAAGTCAAATTGTATGGTCTTTTCAAAATAGCCGTCCTGACTAAACGCCTGAATGGAATAAGAATATTCTTCCTTAAAATAAATTTGTCCGGAATCAGGGTTTTTTAGAAATCCCACTGGAGACGCAAATGAAAGGAATCGCTCATGGCCTTTCTGGAGAGGCAAGTATCTCAAAGTATCTTGATCAGAATATCTTGAAAAAGTTTGTTGATTTTTACCTTCACCGTGTTGATCGTGGACCAGTGTAAAATCATTTCCAAAATAAATATCATTAGCATCTGAGGCTTTCTCTTCGGAGATTAATTCCCCCTTTACAGTGAATTTTAGGATAGCTGACTTATGTCTGACGAATATATTCAGTATCGAATCCTGCACTGAAAGTCCATCAATAAGTTTGAACTCTCCAGGACCATTCCCGAAGTTTTGAATGATTTTTTCAACTTTTCCTTCCCAATCGAATTCAAAAACACTAGCGGTCTCTCTACTTTCCACAAAGAAGCGATTTTCTGCGAAAACCAATTTGTATGGAAAGACAACTGGTTTCTCGTCAGAATAATCAAGTAAGACATAGTCAATTCGTTCAAAAAATTCAGAGAGTTTTGCACTTCGACTCTTTGAAAGATCTATTTGGATCGAATTATTTTCACTGGTCTGATCAGAATTTTTACATCCTCCTACGAAAAATGAAGATAAAATAAGGGGGAAAATGCCGAATTTGAAAAAACGAAATTCCATTATTTTTTAAGAGTTAGTCCCGAATCTAGATCAAACTTAGGATTTAATTATTTTTTTTCAATCTAACATAAGAAATCTTTAGACTAAGCAAAACTCTAAACCTAATGATTGATAGGCATTTTGCTTATACTTTTTAGTGGCTAAAAAAAAAGGTTCCTATTCCATGTCTTTTTTATTTTTCTTTCTGCAAAAAAATAAGAACCTTACCGGCGAGTTTGAAAGTATTGCCTTATTTGGAGGAAGTTTGAAGGTTTGCCCATTCGTGTAAAAACTTGTTTAATCAGGTTATTAATGGGTCAATTTTAGAAAAAATCTGAAGTAGGCAGTTGTTTTTTAAAATTAAAAAATGATAACTTTAAAACTCGAGTTTACTGTAGAAACCATTTAACCTTTATTAAAAGTCTATTTAAAAATTCACACTATGAGAAAGTTAATCACTTTGTTCATGCTTGCAGGCATCTTATTCGCACCTGCTTTCGCTAACGCACAAGAAGCAGCTGATTCAGCAGCTCAAGACTCCACCCCTGTAGTAGAAGAACCTGCTGCAGCTCCGGTTATTGTTGACGATGAGATCGTTGCAGAGGAGCTAAGTTTCCACCAAGTAGTTAAAGAGAAATTTATTGAGGGAGACCCTCTTTACATGACTCCGGTACTAATCTGTTTGATCTTAGGTCTTGCAGTAGCTTTGGAAAGAATCATTACTTTAAATCTATCAACTACCAACACCAAGAAATTGTTGGCTAAGGTTGAAGATGCACTTACTTCCGGTGGCATTGAAGCTGCAAAAGATGTGACCAAAAATACTAAAGGTCCTGTAGCTTCTATCTTCACTCAAGGACTGATGAGATACTCAGAAGGCATCGAAATGGTAGAGAAATCTATTATTGCTTACGGGTCTGTAGAAATGGGTAGATTAGAGAAAGGTCTAATTTGGATCTCTCTATTTATCTCTCTAGCCCCAATGTTGGGTTTCATGGGTACTGTAATCGGTATGATTGGAGCATTCGACTCGATTGAAGCTGCAGGTGATATCTCTCCTTCGTTGGTAGCAGGTGGTATCAAAATCGCCCTTTTAACAACCGTTGCTGGTTTGATCGTAGCGATTATCCTTCAGTTGTTTTACAATTACCTTGTATCTAAAATCGATTCTTTGGTGAATGATATGGAAGATGCTTCCATCTCTTTGGTTGACGTTTTGGTAAAGCACAAGTTGACTGGCAAATAAGCCTAATCAACTTCCAGATTTTCAAATTATTCAATTAACCATTTAAGAGCTACATCATGGATACTTATGACATCTTATTATACGGAAGCTACTTACTAGTCCTGATCGGAGCAATCCTGGCGGTTTTTATGCCATTGATCAAATCTTTGGATGACCCAAAGAGTTTGCTCCTGACAGCTGTTAGTATTGTAGGGATCGTAGTGTTGTTTTTCGTTGCTTATTCAATATCAAGCAATGAAGTACTTCCAAAATTTGAAGCTGATCCGTTCAACTTGACTCCCCAGGGATCTCAAGTGGTAGGGGGAATGCTTATTACTACTTATGTACTTTCACTAGTTGCTATTGGCAGTATCCTAGTAACTGAGGTAACAAAAGCAATAAAATAATATGGGCGCTAGAAAGAAAAATAGACCAAGTCAAGAGGTCAATGCAGGATCTATGGCAGATATCGCCTTCTTGCTCCTGATCTTCTTTCTTGTCACTACTACCATCGCTTCGGATAAAGGTATTTTGAATATCCTTCCTCCGAAACAGGATCCAAATATTCCACCGCCAGACATCAAAGTTAATGAGCGGAATATCTTCACCATTCTTATTAATGCGAATGATCAACTACTGGTAGAAGGTGAATATTCTGATACGGAGGGGTTAGATATGAAAGTCAAAGAATTCATCTTAAACTTTGGAAATCCAACTGACGATGAGGCTGTTCAACTTTTCAACGGACTGCCCCCGTCTTTGAAGGCATTGGCGAGAAGAATCCCCGAATCATCTGATGATCCAGGAGAGGCAGTCGTATCGATTAAGACAAACAGAGGTACGTCTTATGCTACTTATCTAGAAGTTTTTGATTTGGTAAAGAAAGCATATTTCGACATTTACGCAGAGAGAGTAAATCTGGACACTGATGAGTATAGAGGTCTGACAGGGAAGGATGATGCTGAAGTGAGTCTTCAAGATCGTGGAAAAGAAGGAATCCCTATGGCGATTTCTATTGCAGAACCAGATAAACTAGGAAATTAATATGTCAAAGTTTAAGAAAAAGCCCAAAACAGAGCCAGGTATCTCTACTGCGTCACTCCCCGATATTGTTTTCATGCTTTTGTTCTTCTTCATGGTGACTACCGTGTTGAGAGAACAAGATATATTGGTAGAGCAGAAGATTCCAGCAGCTACTCAGTTACAAAAGCTTCAAAAGAAGACGTTGATTTCTTATATTTTCATTGGGAAGCCTAAGAATACTGCCCTTTACGGAGTTGAACCTCGAGTTCAGGCAAACGATGCTTTGCTCCAGCCTGCCGATATTCGTCAGTGGGTGAATCAAGAGCGAGATATGCTTCCAGAAGCAGACCGAGGTTTGATTACCATTTCAATCAAAGCAGATAGAGATGTGAAAATGGGACCAATCTCTGATGTTCAATTCGAACTGAGAGAAGCAGATGCACGAAGAGTTCTTTATGCATCTATTGGAAAAGTTCAAAAAGACTAAATAGAAATAATAATTATATTAAAAGCTATCCCGACTATCGGGATAGCTTTTTTTGTTTGACACCTATGCAAATTCTAGCCTCTAGTACCAAACGTGTCCAAAATGCTTGGGCGATGTACGATTGGGCAAATTCCGTGTATAGCTTGGTGATTACTTCTACCATCTTTCCTGTATACTATAATAGTGTCACCAAAGGGATTGATGGGTCTGGTTTGGTGAATTTCTTTGGGTTTGAGATTATTAATACTGTGCTTTATTCGTACTCCATCTCATTTTCTTTTTTGATGATCGCTTTAGTTTCTCCTCTTCTTTCTGGAATTGCGGATGCTAGTGGTCAAAAGCTTCAGTTCATGAAGTTTTTTGCTTACCTCGGTTCAATAGCTTGTGTTGGATTATTCTTTTTTGATGGAGATAATTTGGAATACGGAATTGTATTTAGTGTCCTTGCTAGTATTGGGTACGCAGGAAGTATTGTTTTCTACAATGCATTTCTTCCTGAGATTTCGGCTCGAAAGGAATATGATCACTTGAGCGCCAAGGGTTTTGCGCTTGGTTATATTGGAAGTGTTATTTTATTGGTTTTTAATCTTGTCATGATCACTTTTCCAGAGTGGTTTGGAATCTCGGATGAAAGCTTTGCACCTCGTTTTTCATTTTTAATTACTGGGATTTGGTGGGCTGGATTCTCTCAGATTCCATTTCGGATTTTGCCAAAAAATGTTTACAAAAAAGAGATTAAAAGGGAATTTCTGATCAAAGGATATCAAGAAATTCGTTCAGTTTTCAATGAAGTGAAAAAAATCAAGGTCATGTCTCGGTTTTTGGCGTCCTTCTTTTTTTATTCGATGGGTGTTCAGACAGTAATGTACCTTGCTGCCACTTTTGGCGATAAGGAACTAGGTTTGCCAGGTGATCAATTGATTATTACCATCCTTATAATTCAAATAGTAGCAATAGCCGGAAGCTTTCTTTTTGCCTTTATTTCTAAAAAACTGGGTAATAAAAAAAGTTTAGTGATTATGGTATTTATTTGGATTGGGATCTGTGGAGCAGCGTATTATGTCTACTCCGTTTATGAGTTCTTCGCATTAGCTTTCGTGGTTGGTTTGGTTATGGGAGGAATTCAAGCTATTTCCAGATCTACTTTCACGAAATTGATTCCTAAGAATACCACAGAACATGCATCTTATTTTAGCTTTTATGATGTCACGGAAAAGATTGCGATTGTCATAGGCACTTTTTCATATGGTGTGATCGAGCAAATAACCGGGAATATGAGAAATAGTGCACTTTCACTCGGGATTTTCTTTCTTGTTGGATTAGGGTTTTTGTTGCTTGTAAGAATCCCGAAAAAAGAACTAGAACCTTCAATAGTTAGTTGATGCAAAAAATTTATGTAGGTAATCAGGTAAAGTATTTGGACCAAGCATTCTTGGAGAAATCAGGAATGACTAGTCATGAATTAATGGAGAAAGCGTCATTTGAATTTGTGACTTGGTTTTTGAATGAAAATTTCCCTAAAGATTTTCAAATCCTTATTGTTGTCGGTCCAGGAAATAACGGTGGGGATGGTTTTGCAATTGCAAGGCTTTTGGCTGGGTATAATTACTCTATTCAGGTGGTGGAAATGTTTGATTCTAACAAGACTTTGAGTCCTGATGCAACTCGAAATAAAGAATTGTTGCCACTATGGATTCCTTGTTTTACATGGGATCAATTTGACAGTAATTCCGCAGATATTTTGGTTGATTGTTTTTTGGGAGTAGGGCTGGAAGGGCCTCTCCGAGATGAAGCAGTTACAAAGATTATATGGATCAATCAATTCAAAGGGAAGATTATCAGTGTTGATTTGCCCTCCGGAATTCCTGCAGAAGGAGGCGGGTTGGTAGCTTCGGTCCATGCGGATGTCACAGTGACATTCCAATTCCCTAAATTATCCCTCTTTGCTCCTGAGTATGCAAAGTTCAGCGGAAATCTTGTGGTCTTGACGATAGGAATTACAGATTCGGATTCGGAAGAATTGCTTACCAGTCGATATTACCTGCAAGCTCAAGATCTAAAACCCTTGCATCGGATATATAACCGCTTCAGTTTTAAAGGAGATTTTGGTAAAGTATTGCTCATAGGCGGGAGCTATGGAAAAATGGGAGCAGTCCAACTATCCTGTAACAGTGCACTGAGGACAGGTTCTGGATTGGTGACTTGCCTTGTGGATGATTTTGGGATCCCAATTATCCAAACTGCTATTCCTGAAGTGATGTGTATTCCATTAGAAAAGATAGATTTATCAGGATTTGATTCCATTGGAATTGGCCCAGGATGGGGGACGTCAAGCAGGAAAGAATTATTTATCCATGTTTTGGAAAACTACAATAAGCCCATCGTAATTGATGCTGATGGGATTAATCTCTTGGCTGAAAATCCTGAATTAATTCGCTTAATCCCCAAAAATTCAATTTTAACTCCTCATATAGGTGAATTTCAAAGACTGGCAGGACCGTCTAAAGATTATTTTGAAAGGATTGAAAAGGCAAAAAGCTTTGCGGTAGAAAATGAATTACTAGTCGTACTAAAAGGTGCGAATACACTAATCGCATTACCCGATGGCTGTCAGATTTTTAATTCGTCAGGAACACAGTATATGGGTACCGGTGGATCTGGAGATGTGCTGACTGGAATGATTACGGCCTACTTAGGAATGGGCTACACTCCAGAAAATGCAGCGCTTTGCGGGGTTTTTCATCATGGACTAGCTGGAGAATTAGCTGGGAAATCAAAAAGAAGAGGGTTGATTGCTTCCGACATCATCGGAGCCATTCCAGCCACTTACCTTGAGCTAGGTATTTCCTAAAAGTCCACTTCTTGCCAAACTTTTATTTTTTGCTCGGGGTTCTTTGACTAGTAATTTTTCTTATGCAAAACGAAAAGCTTATTCTTTGGACGCTTGCGGCCATTAATTTTATTCACATCGTAGACTTCATGATCCTGATGCCGCTCGGGCCTCAACTAATGCGGATTTTTGATATCTCACCCAGAGAGTTTGGGCTTTTGGTTTCTTCATATACCTTCAGCGCGGGGATTTCTAGCTTTTTTGGTGCTTTTTTTTTGGATCGATTCGATCGTAAGAAGATTTTACTTTGGGTATATGTTGGCTTTGCGATAGCTACTTTAGGCTGCGCACTTTCACCAAATTATCCAGTTTTATTGGCTGCTAGAGTCCTTTCGGGAATATTTGGGGGCTTGACTTCTGCCTTGATCTTGGCAATTATCGGAGATGTGGTTCCCGACTCGCGAAGAGGAAGAGCAATGGGGCTGGTTATGGCTGCCTTTTCAGTTGCTTCAGTTTTGGGAGTTCCAATGGGATTATTCTTAGCTAGTTTGTCTGATTGGCATACGCCATTTTATATTCTTACCGGACTTTCGGTTTTGAGTTTAGGGATGATTATCCGCTATATCCCTAATATTACTGAGCATTTGAAGAATGACTTGGTCCGCCCTGATCCTATGGTCGTGATCCGAAGAGTGACCAGCAACTCCAATCAGATGCGGGCGATCACGTTGTCGGTCATGATGATGTTTGGGCAGTTTATGATCATCCCTTTTTTGAGTGCCTATACTGTGGCAAATGTAGGATTTACTGAGATGCAACTTACTTATGTCTACATGGCTGGAGGGGCTTTTACTATCTTCACCTCACCTTGGGTTGGTAGGCTTTCTGATAAGTATGGTAAGCTCAGGATTTTCACCATTTTCATGTTCTTGAATGTAATTCCTATAGCCATTATCACGAATCTTGGAGTGACACCTATCCCTTTTGTTTTGATGGTATCGACGATGTTTTTTGTGACCTCTAATGGTCGCTATGTGCCAGCTGCTGCAATCATAACGGGTACAGCAAGGCCCGAAAATAGAGGAAGCTTTCTGAGTTTTAATTCTGCCATTCAGCAGATAGCTACTGGATTTGCTTCGCTGATAGCCGGAATCATCATAGGAGAAAATGCGGCTGGTGAACTGACCAACTATAATGTAGTAGGTTATATTGCAATCGTATTTAGTCTGCTTTGTATTCCTATTGCCCGAAGAGTTAAAATTGTCAGCTAAACCAAAATCCCCGACTTCTCAGTCGGGGATTTTGGTTAGAATTCTGCATTTCCCGGTGTCCTCGGAAAAGCTATTACGTCTCGGATATTTCCCATACCTGTGACGAACTGAACCATCCGCTCAAATCCAAGCCCAAATCCTGCATGCGGCGTAGCTCCAAACCTTCTGGTATCGAGGTACCACCACATTTCTTCTTGTGGGATATTCATTTCCTCCATTCGCTTGGTCAGTACGTCTAACCGTTCTTCTCGCTGTGATCCTCCCACGATCTCACCAATCCCCGGGAATAAGATATCCATCGCGGCTACTGTTTTACCATCATCATTCTGACGCATGTAGAAGGATTTGATTTCTTTAGGATAATCGGTGAGGATGACCGGTTTCTTGAAATGCTTCTCCACCAGAAATCGCTCATGCTCAGATTGAAGATCAGCACCCCACGAATCGATCAAATATTGGAATTTCTTTTTCTTATTAGGGTTGGAATTCCGAAGAATGTCAATGGCCTCAGTGTAGGTGATCCGGATAAAGTCGTTTTCTGAGACAAATTTTAATTTGTCAATTAATCCCAGCTCTGCGCGCTGATCGGCAGACTTTGCACTTTCTTCTTCTGCTAATCTGCTTTCAAGAAAGTGTAGATCTTCTTGACAGTTTGCTAAAGCATAATTGATTATATACTTCAAGAAATCCTCAGCAAGGTCAGCATTGTCTTCGGCATCATAGAAAGCCATCTCAGGCTCAATCATCCAAAACTCTGCAAGGTGTCGCGTAGTATTCGAATTCTCTGCCCGGAAGGTAGGACCGAAGGTGTAGATTTCTGCTAAAGCCATTGCTGCCAATTCGCCCTCTAATTGTCCAGAGACTGTCAGGTTTGTCTCTCGCTCAAAGAAATCTTGTTTGTAATCAATTTTACCATCTGCTGTTTTTGGAGGATTATTCAAGTTTAGGGTAGTGACTCTAAATGTCTCACCAGCTCCTTCTGCATCAGAGGCTGTAATAATCGGTGTATGAATATAAAAGAAGCCTTTATCATTGAAATATTTGTTTACTGCGAAAGCCAAAGCGTGTCTCACACGGAATACTGCACTGAAGGTATTGGTCCGCATTCTCAAATGTGCGATCTCCCGAAGAAATTCAAGTGAGTGCTTCTTAGGTTGTAAAGGGTATTTTTCAGGATCAGCTTCCCCAAGAATTTCAATTTTCGAAGCAATTAATTCTGAGCTTTGACCTGATCCCTGAGATGCAGTAACTGTTCCTGTAGCTTTAATACAGGCTCCGGTTGTGCATTTTTTCAAAACTTCCTCGCTGATTAGGGAAGGATCAGCCACCACTTGATAATTAGTGATTATGGACCCGTCGTTGAGAGCAATAAAGGACACGTTTTTATTTCCTCTTTTGGTCCGAATCCAACCCATAAGTGTTACTTCAATTCCTATTGGAGGTTGATCTATAATGGTTTTTATTTTGAACCGCTTGTTAAATGCCATGTGGTGATTAATTTTTCGGAAGGTAAGATTTTAGTGCTTAAAATATATGGAGAGCAAAAAAACGATTAAATAAGCTTTTTATCAAAAAATTGCTCCTTTTTCATAACTTTGGCACGGTAGCTTTTTCAAATGGAAAAGCTTTTTTTCGACCCTAATTGAGGTTTATTCTAATCTGAATGCAAAAATTAAATCTTAGCCAGTCACTTTCTCAAAAACTTTCTCCCCAGCAGATTCAGTTTATTAAACTGCTGCAGGTTCCTACTGCCGAACTTGATACGCGAATCGAAGAAGAACTCGAAATTAATCCTGCTTTGGAAGAGGGGAAAACCGAAGATCAGGAAAGTTCGGAAGATGAATATGATGATAATTTTGAAGAAGATTTTTCTTCAGAGGAACGTGATGTGAATATTGACGACTACCTCGATGATGACTACGGTGGATACAAAATGCAGGGAGATGGCAACTACTCACCTGATGATGATGACCGCGAAATCCCCATTTCAAGTAATAGCTCCTTACATGAGCAACTGATTTCCCAATTAAATTTTCTGAGAATCGATGAGAGTCAAAAAATAATTGGTAAACAGCTAATCGGCAGTATCGAAAATGATGGTTATATCCGAAGGGATCTGGAAGCGATTATTAACGATCTGGCTTTCAGCCAAAATATAGAAACGGATTACGATGAGCTGGAGGAAATTCTCCGAAAGATCCAGACTTTTGATCCGGCAGGAATTGCTGCACGAAATCTCCAGGAGTGTCTGGTGATACAGCTGGAGCGAAAAGAGCACCCCGATGATCCGGCTGTTCAGCATGCCCTGAGGATCATTCAAGACTGCTTTGAGGAATTTACTAAAAAGCACTATTCAAAAATTCAGAAAAAATGTGACCTCTCTGAAGACGAAATCAAAGATGCTGTCAATCTGATTACAAGGCTTAATCCTAAGCCAGGTGGTGTTGCAGAAGGCTTAGTACGAACTCAATATATTATTCCAGATTTTATGCTCAGTCAAGTGGGAGGTAAATTTGAGATTAGCCTAAATTCAAAAAACGCACCCGAACTTCGGATTTCCCGATCTTATTCTGAAATGTTTGATGCCTACGATAAGAGCGATAAAAAGGATAAAAAATTAAAGGAAACGGTCACTTTCGTCAAGCAAAAGTTGGATGCGGCTAAGTGGTTTATCGACGCGATCAAGCAGCGTCAAAATACGCTTTTGCGAACTATGGAGGCGATACTAAATTACCAAAAGGAGTTTTTCGTGGATGGGGATGAGACTAATCTCAGACCAATGATCTTGAAAGATATAGCGGAAAGAATCGATATGGATATCTCTACCGTTTCTCGCGTGGCAAATAGTAAAGCGATACAAACAGAGTTTGGGGTGTTTCCGCTCAAATACTTTTTCTCTGAGGGAATAGCTACGGATAGTGGGGAGGATGTGAGTAATCGCGAAGTCAAATCTGTATTGCAGACGATGGTAAACGATGAGGACAAAAAGCGACCACTTTCAGATGATAAATTGGTTAAGATGTTGAACAAGCTTGGATATAATATTGCTCGAAGAACGGTCGCTAAATACCGTGAGCAACTCCAGATTCCTGTAGCTCGATTAAGAAAAGAATTGTAGTGCAGCGGACTCTTGCTTTAATTATTTCTGTAGTATTTCAGCCGCTGATAATTCCAGCGCTTGTTTTTGGTCTGGTGCTTTTTATCGTTCCTGAAGCGACAAGTCTTCCAGCTTCTTTCAAACAAAACATTTATTACCTGATTGTGCTCTCGACTTTGGTGATACCGACGATTACCATTTTTGGATTGCGACTGAGCGGGACTTTGAAAAGTCTACACATGGAGACGATTCAAGATCGGATAATTCCATTTTCGATTACAAGTGTCTATTACCTATTGACCTTATATTTTCTCTATGGAAAATCAGAAATAGACCCAATTCTAGGGCAAGTCCTAGGGGTGATTTCAGTAGTAGTAGTCGGACTTACAGGAATTACTTTTTTTTGGAAAATGTCTGCGCACATGACCGGGACGGGAGGCTTACTTGCGATTGTAATCGTCTTAAGCATGAAATTCCCTACGTTCAAGGCATTGTATCCTTTATTGCTTGCTATTTTGCTCAATGGCATTGTAGGCTCGGCTAGGTTATACATGGACTCCCATAAGCCACTAGAAATTTATTTAGGCCTGATTTTCGGGTTTTTGATTTGCTTCATTGGATTTTCAATGCTTTGGGCATAAAAAAACCGGCATCCAAAGATGCCGGTTTCTCTAATTTTTCAGATGTTCCAGTTAGAAAACATTCACTGCCAACCCAAAGCTTATTTGGCTGGCCTCATTTCCAAACGGCCCCTGGCCGCTTTGGAATACTTTGTTTAGGCCAAAATAACTCCAAACATAGAAGCCGGGAGATCCTGCTTTTACTGAAACTCCATAGCGTAGTTTTTCCAATCCAAAATTCTGGGAATCTTTCACTTTACGCTTTAATCCATCAGCATCTTCGTATGCCACTTTGGTGTGAGCATTGTAGAGGTAACCTATTTTGGCCCCAATACTGGCCCGGAAACCTTTAGAATAATTTGACTTATTCAGGTGGTAAGTGAAATCAACCGGAATATCAACATAATTGAGTGATACCACATTTTTATTGATTTCAATATCGTCTCCATAAACATCGGTAAGTTCAAGCAATTCACTTGATTCTGGACCTAGATCTGGGTTATTAAAGAGGTTTTGGTCATCACTGAATCCATACTTGTCAGTTCCTACACCAATTCCGATATCCATCGTCATTCCGGATTTTTCACCAAATAACGCAACAGGATACTGGTAATAAACATTGAAAGTCCGAGAAGGAAAGAAGTTTAAACCTAGCTCTTCTGGTCGATTATTGAGCGTGGAAAAACCGAATTCAAATTTCAAATCGCTTGGAATATTGGGTCTGCCTCCAATCGGATTTTTAGAAGTTTTGGTCGTGTCTTGCGCAAAAACTCCCTGAACAAGTAAAAGTGCGAGCAAGAATGAGAATAATTTTTTCATCAAAATAGTTACTTTTTTGGCTTTGAATGCGGGCAAAAATAGGAAATCCCTCGTGATTTACCCCTGTTTTGATCTTAATTATTCTTAAGTAGATCAGGATACCTTGATATAAGTGAAGATTTTTATTGCAGAACTATATTTGGAAAAAATGATTTTAAAATTACCTTTGCAAACCAATACGGCTTCGTAGCTCAACTGAATAGAGCACCTGATTACGGCTCAGGAGGTTTCAAGTTTGAATCTTGACGAGGTCACAAAGCTCAACTTAGCGGTTGGGCTTTTTTTATGGGTATTTTTTTTAACCACAAAGCACACGAAGGTTTCACAAAGGGCGCAAAGTAACCTTTGAGATACTTTTCTCGAACCTTTGATTTTAGAATAAAGCTGATTGATCTCGAAGGTCTTGAAGACAGAATCTTTTTGAATCACTACGATTCGGGAGGTTTCAATCCGCGATGGTTATCGGGATGAATCTTGACGAGGTGAGGTCACAAAGCTCAACTTAGCGGTTGGGCTTTTTTATTATCTTATTTCTTAGAGAGTTCAGGAAGTTTCAACCCGCGATAGTTATCGGGAGAATCTTGACGAGGTCACAAAGCTCAACTTAAAGGTTGGGCTTTTTTTATTGATGTTTCAAACCACAAAGCACGCTAAGTTTTCACAAAGGCCGCGGACTCGTTAAATTTATCTAGGAGTAGGACTTATAGATGCCTATTTCTGGAAAGTCTCTGAGGAGGTCTAAAAATCTGTTGATTTTTCTCTCAATTGAATGCCTACTGTTTCTCCCTGCTAATCGACTAGGTAGTCGACTATTTTCTGGAAGTGCTTGAGAGCAGTCTTAGTTACTAAAGCATTCATTTTAGGTAACGGAACAGCTTATTATTGTCCACTAGATTTTCTTTGTTTTCGGATTCTTCATAGCTGTCAAGAACCTCTTGCTTCTGAGCGGAAGTGAGATCTTCCCACATATCATCTGAAGAGCTGCCTTTTTTCCTGAGGATCTCAAGTAATGTCTCCAGAAGTTCCTCATTCTGGCTATCCTCTACGAGTTTGATGATGTGTGATTTTAATTCGACTGTTGACATGACTTATTGCAAGTGCTGAGGTTTGAAATTTTAATCTAGCAAACGGACTACATGAATCAAAGTTCCGGGCACGATTTGACTGGATATCAGTCAGAAGACACACGATGGATGTTTAAATCAACTTAGTTAAAACCTGGGGCGTTGGTTTGAATTGCGAGTTTTTTTATTTCCTGAATTTATCTTCCGCCCATTTTTGCGGATTGTTGATGATGTAATTTTTGATGTTGTGATATGCCTTTGCATCTCGAATAATGATGTCATGATAATTCGGTTGGAAAAAATGATTGTTCCGGTTGTATTTCGGGATTTTTAATTGATGCAGGTCGATGTAATCATCAATCCGTGAATTTATAGCCGATTTATGTCCGCCCAAAAAAGAAGAAATGGATTGCGGTAGTCGAATGCATTTTTCAGATATCCGGGATTTGGGGGAATCGGAATCGGATGGGGAATCGGATGGGGATTTCGATCGGGAATCGGATGGCCGTGCGGCCGCAAGAGACGCACGGCTGTGCGTCTGTTCTTGGGAATCCGAATGATCAATCCGAATAATTGCGTGGAGATGGTTAGGCATGATGATATATTCGTCGCAGTTCAATTCCCGGCGGATTTCAAATGAGCGAAGCCATTCATTTTCAATGATTTTGCCATAATCAGAAAGGATCATCTCAGCCTTGCAGGCCTGCATCTGAATAGATCCCAGATTGCAGATGCGGTGCTGAGTCAGGAAGGTGATGAAGTATAGGCCATCGCCGGAATAATCCCAGGTCGGATGGCGATGGGATTCGGCACGGTAGTTTTGATATGATTTCATAAAAACAGCTAAAAAGTACGACTACTAAATTAAGCTAAATAGCTGAAAGTTGAAGAATCCAAAGTGGGAAACCTACTAATTAAGAATTTGGGAGATGACCGTATTCCGGGCACTTACAGTTCTACCGATTTTGGTAGACTTTAGGTCCAAATCGTCGAAGAGGTCGTTGAAGTCCTCTTCTGATTCTGTTCCCATGGTACTTTGCTCGATATGGTTCAGGACGGCTTTGAGATCTTCAAGAATGTAGTTGCTTTCGGTTTCTGTATCAGCATTCCCTCTGGCTGCAAGTGCGGAAAAGAGCTCGGTAGGCAGTAGGAAGTAACCAAGAGTTTCCAAAGATTCCTCTTTGATAGCATCCAAGAGTTCCGGATCGTCAAGCTTAGTAAAGTCAGTCACCGCTTCCCCTACCAAAAGGGTATTGGCATAGAGGTACTGTTTTTCTGAGAGGTATTTGTAGAAAATAAATCCGAGGATGTAGTCACGGTAATCGTCAGCAGAAATTTTGCCGCGAAGTAAGTTTGCTATTCCCCAGAGTTGAGTTTCCAGCTGGCGTTTTTGATCTTCAGACATTGAAGGGTTTGAATTTGATGTACTTGAAAAACTTATTCCGATCTGATGCAGCATAAGTGTCAGTGGCTGATCGTCGAAAAAATGTTTGGTCGTTGAAAAATAGTATTTTCAGCGGGATTTCAGAGTACCTCGGGAAGAAAAAGCACTCTTTTTGGGAGGGCCGTGAAATATT
>JBBQDY010000030.1:0-18205 GCA_038320155.1 Cytophagales bacterium | reverse complement strand
AGCACTTCCTGCGTATCAATTCCAAGAAGATTGAAGATTTTCGAAAGTTCATTGACAAACGCAATATTGATATCACGCTGGGAATTTTCAATCACCTTGGCCGCTTCTGCCACTTTGATCGAAGAGGCTTTATGAGTTCCAGCAGTAATCACTTCTCGGTAAAGTTGATCCACATATTCGGCAACTTCGGGCGTACTTCCTGAAGTCACCTTGAGGATTTTTGCTACCGTATGCTCTTTATCACCAGGATTGATGCGTTCAGGTGAATAGCCTGCAAAGAAATCCACATTGTATTTCATTCCGGACACTTTTTCCAATACTGGGACACATTCTTCCTCTGTCACTCCAGGATACACAGTCGATTCATAGATCACCACATCACCTTTTTTGAGGTATTTTCCAATATTCTCTGAAGCTTTCAGCATAGGAGTCAATACCGGTCTATTGTGCTTGTCTGTAGGAGTAGGGACAGTAACGATATAGATATTGCAATCCTTCAAAAATGATGAGTCAGTTGTTGACAAAAGGCCTTTACCGGAGTCTAAATCATCTACTAAAACCGACTGTAATAGAGAATCCTCCACTTCTAACGTGAAATCTTTTCCCTGCTTCAAATCTGCTATCCGCTTAGAATCAATATCAAATCCTACGGTTGCAAACTTTTTAGCAAACTCCACTGCTAAAGGCAATCCCACATACCCCAGACCAATAATTGCTATTTTTGATTCGTTTAGGTTTTTTATCATATCTTATTATTCTGTAATTATTCTAAGTTTTAGTTAAGGAGATTTATTTGGTGCTTCGCCCTTTCAGTCCCAATAACTTAGCTTTTTGTCGTCTGGATAACTAACAATTTGTCTAAAATTCCAAAACCATAATCTGCTGATCTCAAACTACTTGATCTCTAAATCCCTAAGAATTATTCAAAATCAAATGTTATCTTGAAGTGAGTACTTAAATTACTCACTCCCTTGGAGTGGCAAAACTAAGATAAAATCATGTAAAAAAAACATTGTAGCTAGTTTTGGGAGCCAAAGTGGTAAATAAGATTTATGCTGGAATGAATTGTAAAAAGTCTTTCACCATTAGAAAAATCAGCTGTGCTACTCTTTGTTGATTGCCATTGATAATTGCTACTCTGAATTGCTTGCACTTTAGATCTCAGCATTAATCCTTTCCAGCTCCGGTCATAAAGAAAAGCAATCCCCAAATCTACCCAAGGTTTAGTGGAGGGATCATTTTCAAAAGCCCGATAATAAAAATCTTGATGGTTCTCCAGGCGTTCGAATCTCAGACCAACCTTGTTCAGTCCTGATAGTCTGGATATTTCCAGAATTTGAATATTCGCCCCTACACCTATTCCTGTCCCCATACCAAGTCCTTGATTTGTAAATCCCCTGACTTGGTAGTGCGTTTGCCAGCTTGTATTACCTGAATTGAGATCAGGATAACGTATATATCGATTGACCGATTCTTTCTGTTGAACTAGCTCAGCCCGAATTTCATATAAAACCCCTTTTTTTTCAGTCTTGATTAACTTTGAAAATCCCATTAAATAGGCTCTGGCATGCTCAGGGTTGAGTAAAAAATCTCTCCAGTTGAAGTTATGATCTCGCTTTCCATATTCCGCATAAATCTCAAAGGTTGATTTGGGATTGAAATACCGAAAGAAAACTGAAACCTGCTGATCCTGCCGCTGCCCATCGTAAATCACTGAATTATCATTCTGGAAAAGCCTTTCCTTTTGAAATGCCTCAAATACAGGAACTCTTCCTTGAAAATTTTTTGGAACGTCCTCATTGTATTGCTGGAACGTCCTATTGAATCCTACGAAGAAATGTTGCAAAAATACCGGTTGATAAGTCAGCGACAGCCCGTTGACATATCGCCAATCCCCACTAAAAGGTATAGCAAAGGTCCCATTTAATTGATCATTCTGAGAAGGCAACACCCCGGAATCTTCGGCTCTGCCCATAATAAATTGGGCTTCAAGCGTCCCGATAAAAATATTGGCGGGCTTACTTGTACGGAGAAATAAATGCTTAATCCCTTGGGCATTATTACTGAAAATCAAAGAGGTAAATTGCCCTGGGCCCCACCAGATATTTTGAGTTCCGGCACCAATTTCAACCGGTCCAATATTGATACTGAGATAGGATTGACCCCAACTGGCAATAGTATTAAACTCCTCGGGAAACCGCTCGGGATGATCTCCAAAATTCCAATATCGGAATCTGGCAAAATTAGTATTATCAGAGAAATCTGAACCATATCCAGTATATGCCAGATTTTGGCTAAATGCGAATTCGGGACGAAGCTGAATTTCCAGAAAGAAAAGTTTGGCGTAGATGCCAGCGGAGGTAAGGTTTTGAAGACCTTTGCCGTTCATCAGGGAAGAATTTCCCCAGCCGTAAGGTCGGTTTGAGTTGTAAACTGAAGTACTTAAAATCGGAAGTGCTTGGAAGTCAATTTTTTTAATTTTCTCGGGACTTCCTGATTCGAAACTTTCATTTAGCAATGAATCCTCCAGATTTGGGTCCCAACGAATTGGTCTAGAACCAAACGAATGATTTTGGAAACGCTGCCCAAGCAATTGACTTCTTCTTGCTGCATCTTCCCAAACAGGAAATCCCGCAGGTATAGTCTGCGCCTCCAATCCGTAGTTTGAAATAAAAGCAATAATCAGAAAAATAATTACTTTTTTCATCCCCAATTAGGTCAAAGTGACTTGAACATTTTGACATATTTCTTGGTAATGGCTTTCCACGAGTAGTTTTTCTTCGCCAACTTGGAGAGATCGTGAGACAATTGATTTCGATCAAGCTCTTTTATTCTTAAAAGCAAGTCCTTTAGTTCTGTAAACCCGCTGAAGTAAAGGGCCCTACCAAAAGTCGTTTCACGATTGTAGTTTACACCAAAAGCAATAACCGGTAATCCCAAATACATTGCCTCCACCAAGGAGGGATTAGTCCCGCCTGCACTATGACCATGCAGGTAAAAAAAGCAATTTGATCGAAGCACGTTAAGTTCTTCCATCTCGTAGATCGGATTGTATAAAATTATGTTTTTTACTTTCGAGTAATTTTGATAAAGCTTCATCCCGTAGTCATTTGCGTTCCAATTTCCCACCACTACATAAGGCATTCCGATTTCGCATTCTTTAAAAGCTTTCAGTTGCATTTCTATATTATTTTCAGGTTCGATTCGGCACACTGTAAATACATAGGGGGAGCCTAAGAAGGAAAACTTTTTCATGTACGCGTCTACTGGCACCGGCATTACGTGATTGGCACCATAGGCGATCAAAAACGAATCCTCTCCGTATTCTTCGGTGACATATTCCTGAATGTGTTTGTTATCAGCTACAATTCCATCCGAAAATTTTACTGCCAAGTATTCGGAAAATTTCAGAAAACGTTTTGCAAACCAACCCCACTTATCTCTTTTCCATTCCAATCCATCGATGTGAGTAATGATTTTAGCACTGGCAAAGGGCTTCAAAAAAGGCAGCGTGATTGCTCCCGAAACTCCCAGCAGGAGGATATGATCATATTTTCTAAACGACTTCACTAGACAAACCGAATCATAGAGTATGCTTTGAGCACCGTTTGCCTTCATATTGATATAGATCAGCTTAGCTCCCTTATAAGTCTCTCGCTGATCTAGATAGGCATTACTTTCGCAAAAAACGGTGACATTATAAAACGTAGGAAGTGAATCCAAAAGATTGTCTACTAATGTTTCAAACCCACCATAGTTTGCTGGAACACCTACGATGCCGAGGATGGCTAAATCCGTTTTAGTCATTCAAATATTCTTTTATCAATTTTACTGTTGCGTATCGTTCTGCTTCTATGTTGATCAAAAAATAGCGATTAAGTGAGGTATAGAATGCTTCGGAATTTTGCAATTTCGATTTCATTTGAAATTTCCCTATCTCCTCTATGGCATCTTGAAGCACCAAATATCGAACCGAAAGTTGACCTTTTGGATAAACGAAATGAGCGTCTCCAGATGGCACATCTCCGTAAATAGCGGAGTTCATAATGTCCGATGACCAAAGATTAAACGCCCAACGAAGCATTCCATTATATCCCTTGGACTTAGCCAGCATCGCCAAAAAATAAGTATTTCTATAATCTGATACTACCAAGTTGTTAGGCTGACTAGGCTGCTCAAAACAAGACGTATAAAGTGAGGTGAACTTGCCAGAGAGTATCCTCTGTCGCATCTGTTCTGGATCAATTACCACATTCATCGGGGTGGAGTAGTCCTCCATTACTTCGGAAAGTAAAGGATAGAATCTGCCTGAATATCCAAACTTAAATCCAGAATCAACTGATTTCACCCAATTGACCAAGGCCAATGTTTGATCAGGGTCACGTTCATCAAAAAAGAATAAAGTCTTGTCCATCCATTTTTTTCTTCTCAAAAAGGATGAAAATTCTTTAAGAAAAGGCTCCCAAAAATTTTTGTAAAGTGTGGATCCCGGCGTTAAACTGATCGAAACCACATTCCCTGAAGCTTCATCTTGGTAAAAGGCAAACTGATTCCACGGCAATAGATTGTGAACTGCTATTTGCCCTTCTATTCCACTTGCCATAGCTTTCTGTACGTATGCTTCAAAAACAGAAAAATCATACGAAAACTTCCCGGCAGTATTCTTCCTTACTTTAATCATCATTTCATCAAGAGGTCTCACACGTGAATTGTACAAATCCCAAAAGACAAAAGTCGTAATCGAATGTTGGTTGATGCCATTGAGTTGATCAAACATGGTATCGAGATGCTTCCAGTGTTCCTGCGACCAAGGCTTAATCTTATAATAATCTGCCACAGCCACCGGAAATTGCCAATAATCTGTATTAAAATCTATCTCCGACTGATCTTCCAATTTCCTGTCTAAAACAGTGATTTTCCTTGAAAACTCCAAAGCTTTAGAGTTACGTTTCAGCGTAATCTTTAAGGGTATCACACCGGATTTTGCATTTGATTTAACGAATACTTTCAATAATATCCATTGAACGAGGCTGTCCTGCGTGGACGGGAAATCAGTTACAAGCTCAGCACGATCAGGCAATTTTGTAGTCTGAAAAGAACCCACTGATTTAGTCTCCCCGCAAGCTCCCGCCGAAAAGTCTGCCGAAACCCAATGTAATATGTAGGTCTCTACTGAAAACCTGGCACTAGGTAGATTAGTGGTCAAGGTCCAATCTTGGAGATCATTACTTGTAATACGAATAGGAATAAGCAATCCTTCGTTTTTCCATGCCTTGTAGTCTTGTAGGTCACGTTCCGGCTGATTGAAATTTTCCAATTTCATGATTTCAGCCTGCTGCGAGAAACTACAGGCACTAATAAAGATGAGCAAAACTGTTGCAAGAAATTTGGCTAGTTTTCCCATAGCTCTAGAATTTTTTGGTTAAAAGATTCCACTGAAAAATGCTTTGCTCGTTCTTTTGAACCATTTGCCATACGATTGTATAATTCTGAGTCTCGACTGAGCAATCTGATCTTTTCTACGATTTGATCCAAATGAATACAGTCAATCAAAAAGCCATTTTCCCCTTCTTTCACAAGCTCGGTCACTCCACCTTGAGTAGGAACAATTGCCGGGAGTCTGAAAAACATACCCTCCAATATCGTCATCCCAAACGTTTCCAGACATTCGTCTGGGTGAGTTAAATTCACAATTAGTGAGGCAGTTTGATAAAATGGAATCACATCCTTTTGCACCGGGAAAATTTCAAGGTTAGCAGAAACTACGACTTTGGATTTCCAAAGGTCCACTTCTTCATCGGCATCGCTTAGAACAAGGGTGAAATTGACTTCAGGAATTTGAGCAGCCAACTCTAGAAATTCATAAATCCCTTTATAGGGCCTTAAGGAAGCTAACATCAAAACCGAAAACGGATTTCCCGGTGGGATGATCACATTTTTTGTTTTTAAAAACTTTGTCGATAAGCTATTAGGAATAACTATCACGTTACGCCCTGATAGTCCGGGGCTTGTCGCTAGAAAATGAGATACCACAATAATGTCGTCACTATACCGTCTCACTATCCAAAACAGAAAACGGCTTAGCATTCCAGGGCTAATTTCATATTCATGCACGTGGGTGATTACGCTCTTGTTCAATACCTTCCCCATGAATATTGCAGAAAAAGGCAGAATCGTATTGATGTAAAAAGTGCAGTTCTCTCTTCGATGTCTAAGTAGCTGAAGGGCTAAGAAAATCTGACTGAGGAAAAAAGTGAAGAGTGTAATGATTCGATGATTAGATCGGATATAGTGGTTCGATCTTCGGTCCACTCCCTCGATTTCGGATAAAAACCCTTCAGTGTCACTTGTATAAAGCACCACCTTATGGCCTTGGTTTGCAGCAAGTTCTACCACATTTCGTAGAATTTGTGCACTGCCGGTGAAATTATTCAGCAGATGAAAGAAAATCAGCTTTTGGGGCACGGCTTGGGTAGCGATTAAACAACAATAAGAAAACAGCCAGCAAAAGATAGATAGTTGTTGAATAAAACTCATGCGTAAACTGCTGAGCTATAATAAAGATGTAAAAGAAAATTGCAGCATAAAAAACTTTTCCTTTTCTGAAAAACAATATCGAAAACGCAAAAATTGAAATCAGGTAAACTAGGTATCCCACAAACCCATAGGTATAAAGCAAGACTGAAGTTCCATTTTCTATATACCCGGTAGCATATACCGTTCCTCTGGCGACACTGTCTCCCACTATATTATTTCCATGACCGATTAAATACCCAATCCAATCTGTCTGCTCAAAAAAGGAAATTCGAAAGGCTTGCAACAAATCTGATCTCGAGCTCAGTGTGCTGACATTGAAAATAAGTTTATTGACAAATTCAAAGAAATAGAGGTAAGCACCAAGGGCTATCATTAAGCTTAAAAAAAAGATTCGACGATGCTTGAAAAACAAAATTATATAAAAGATCAAAAAACTATTTCGATTGAAGGTCAACAATAGACCCAAAAGCGCAATCCTAAAAGCCCATCGATCCCAGAAAACAGTCAGCCCCTGCTCTTTTCTATAATAGTAAATCAGAAACCATCCAATCAATAGGGTTCCGTAAGTCTGGACGGTAGTGGTAAGCCCTTTGGCAGCATGCAAAAAGGGTAGTCCTTTATCATACATCGGATGAACATGTAAGTTCATGCCTAATAAATAAGAACTAATCACGTACCCTATACCTACTACAATATGAATAAATAAGCCTAGATAAAGGATCTCAAGCAGCCGGGCTTCCTGACCAGAGAGCACGAGAAAGGCTATACCTATTACAGGGAAAAAGATAATCAGAGAAGAATCTGGAAGATTTATTAAATAAGAAAATAGGACGAAAAAAAGTACCAGAATCATTACTAAAAAACTGCCAATCGGCACCGCCTTTTTACTTATAACCTGATGGAATATAAGCCCTCCCACCATTAAAGTCATGAGGATTTTATCCAACTGAAAGCTAACCAGATTCGTACAGGAAATCAGAAAGAATGCCAATACGAGAAGCAGCTTTGTGATTCGATCTATCAGAAGCTCCCAGGAAGGAGACAAGTTGCTAATGGAGGATATTGAGGAAGTTTTCAAGTTGATGAAAACGAGAATATTTAGTGATAGCTAACCGAGATTCGGTTTTACGTTGCTCAAGTTCCAAGGGATCGGCATAGAGTGATTGGATCTGATCTATCTGCGCGAATCCTTCAGCAGTATCCCGGGCAAAAAACCCCAATGTTGTTTCTCGAAGGATAGATTCCATCATATCATGATCTGAGGGGCAAAGTAGAACTGGTTTTCCCAGTGCCAAGTACTCATACAGTTTTGAGGAGGGAATTCCTTTCATATCTCCATAGGCGATTCCTAAGAATGCATGGCATTTTCTTAAAAACACCAGCGCTTCCGCTCTGGGAAGTCGGTCAGTCACCTCCACCCAATCCTTCAAGTGGTCTGGAATCATCGCTTCTATCCGCTTTTTTTCTTTCAAGTCATAACCTGCTCCAAGAAATACTAACCGGAATGGGTTAGTTGAATTAAGCGCTAACTCCAGGGTATCTATTATTATTCGAATATCTTGAGAGGGGTACAAAACACCACTATAGGCGATCGTGAATTTGTTAAAAAGCGGTAAATCATCTAGCTCAAGTAATCCTTCTTCGAAGCCATTTTGGATTGTAACACTTGGCTTCTTAACAAATTCTGCTATCCGGTTTGTATAGGTTTTTGAAACAGAAATTATAGAATCAGCAGAACCGACCCACTTTTTTTCGTATCTGGCTTCCAATTTAGCAAGCCATTTTCGCACCATTCCTCCTGACCTTTCCATCTGAAGCTCATTAGTACTCCAGTCATCTCTATAGTCGGCTAGCCACGTTATTCCCAACTTCCTACTCAAGTGATAGCCTATCCTAAAAAGATAAAATGGTTCACCGGAAATAATCATCCTTTCAGCTTTTTCCTGAATGATTAATTTCTCGAGGTAAGGCTGGAAGTTGGAAAAGGAGGTGAGTTTTAGCGAAAATCCTGCTAAGATCACATCAAAAACTTTGATGCCAAGGAATAGAGGGCGTAAGAAGTTTTCCCCAAACCGAAGATATGCGCGATCAAGAATCCCCGGTACATAAGGCAAGTAATGTACCTCGTGAGTAGGGAATTTTTCTATTCTGATCTGTTCACCAAGGGGCTGTTTGGTATCTTGGTGCGTCTTGATATCTTCAGCCCAAGCTCTAGTAACAACTATGGGAAAATAGCCAAGTTTGTGAAAATTTATAGCCCAATAGTTTATTCGCTGAGCGGGCGTAAGTGTGCAGGGATAAAAATAAAAGGAAACCAGAATAATCTTTTTCAAGTCCCTGAATTAAGAAATTTTATGTTCGGAATGACTTTGGAGGAGATTTAGGTCTGAAAGTAGCGCCATCATTAGTTTCTCATTTTGACTATTCGAATATTTCATAGCAACTCGATGGGAATTTTCTTTCATTTTCATGATGTCACTCTTAGAAAGTGAATTGAGAAGATTTGCCATCTCAACTTCATCAAAAGACGAGGCCACTATGCCAATCTCCTCTTCATTGACTATTTTTTTCATTTCATGCGAGGGTCCAATTGCAATAGCAAGTCTTCCTTGAATAAATTCAAAAAACTTATTGGGCAATGCATAAGCATAATTGAAATTGACCGGTTCTAAGATGAAAAGTCCAATGTCAAATGAATTGAGAAATGAAGAAATTTCTAGTGTTGCAACGGGATCAAGAAATTCAATTTTTTTTCCAATAGCTGAGTTTTTAAGCTCATCCAGATATTTTTGATCGGTAGGAACAAGAACTAGTTTGAGTTCGAATCGATCATCCAAGTAGTCCATCAATCGGATCATTTTCTCGATCTTCCTGCTTCTGTTTGCTATTCCGTGATGTACAATTTGAATTATCGATCCAACCGGTGATGGCGATAGTTTTGACTCAAAATCTGGTGTATTTAAAATCAAATGGGATGTAACCCCATACTCCTTAGCGTAATCTCTAGCTATTCCGTCACATACGGTAAGGAATTTATCTGCCTTTGGAATGTAATACTTGCAAACGTAGCTAACGAAACGTTCGTGAAACCATTTCCAACTAAACATATCGCTAAATTCCTTTGCGTATTGTTCGTGCGCATCAAAAATCACTTTTGCAGTCGGGTGATTCGCTTTCAATGCGATAGCTAAAGGCCAAGTTTCAGCATCATTTGCCAAAATCAAATCAAAACTCGGTGAATGTTTGCTCAATTCTTCTAGACTGCTATTGCGAAGAAACTCTCTGACCCTAAGCCGTGACAACCTCGCAACCATAACCCCCAACTTTAACGCTCTGGAAAAAGGAGATTTTGCCTTTGTAAGTGGATAGAAATTAATTTCACCTTCGTACTCTAATCCGCTTAAGACAATATCAAAATCTAATTTTTGAAAAAAATCAATTTGACGAAGCACCCTGGGATCAGAATGCATGCTGGAAAAAGACAGTATGAGAATTCGTTGCGGCAACCTTAGAACAAATTTGCGACCATAAGGTGATTCCAACTTCCATCTCCTCTGGTATTGGCAGCCTGAGAATCGATGGGTAAATCTTGAGCCCCTTTTTTCAATATCCCTTCCTTACTGAGTACTTCCCTGGCTTCCTTGATTTTTGTCTGAGTTTTCTTAGAATCCATCCAAGATTTCTGAGGTGGTTCAAATCCAATTTTATCTTTTCTCCAGGCAATTTCCTCCGGTAAGATATCTTGAAAAGCTTCGCGCATCAAATATTTGGTCCAACCATTATGAATCTTAAATTCGGATGGCAATGAGAATACAAATTCAACTAAATCATGTGAAAGAAAAGGTAATCTCACTTCCCGACTATGTGCCATGGAATTACGATCAGCGTATCTCAAAAGAGTAGGTAACCCAACTTCAAAAGTCGAAAAATAGAGATGACTGTTTAAATTCCCAAGGTCAAAATTAAAATCATTATGAGCCTTTTTTCGAAATTCTCCAAAAAAATCATCTGCCATCAAGGCCGAATTTTTCATTTTTAAGTTGACAACCTTTCTACCTAACTTGTTGGCTAAGCTCGGGAATCTGGTCGCCATGGCCTGTTTCAGACCTGGTTTGGAAATCTTAGCATTAATCACATTTTCCTGATGCAGCTCTTGATAGGCTGAAAATTCTCTTTCAAACTTCGAACTAGAACTTTTCTTGGTTTCATTGAAAAAGGTTGTAAAATAAGGGTGATATCCAGCGAGTATTTCATCAGCTCCTTGCCCATCCAATAGAACGGTTACTCCCTTTTGCTTCGCCAGCTCATATACTTGGTATTGAACTAGAATACTCGCCGATCCAAAAGGTTCTTCTTGATGATAGCAGATCTTATCTAAAACTCCATCCAATTCATCGATCTCACTATATACTTCGTGTGATGTGATTCTGGTTTGTTCTTTTACTTTTTCAATAAAATAGCCTTCGTCCTTGTGGAAGTTCTTGAAGCGGGCAGAAAAGGTGTTTTGAATCGATTCGGGATGATCTCTCAAGAGTTGATCAATGACGCAGACCACTAGAGAACTGTCAATCCCACCAGACAAACTGGACCCCACCAATACATCAGATCGCAATCTTCGATTTATAGATTGAAAAAATAGCTCTCTGAATTTTATCTGAGCATCTTTTAGATTTATAGGTTGAGTATGGTCAAGTGGATTTATTTGCCAGTATTTTCTAATTCGATACTCACCTCCCTTCCAAATTAGATAATGCCCCGGGGCCAGCTTCCTTACACCTTGGAAAAAAGTTTGTCCAAGATCTGCATGATTATCAAGCAAATCAAAATGCAAATAATTGAAAATCATTTCTGGATCGGGGGATTTTTTGACACCTGCCGCCCAAAACTCTTTCATTTCAGAGCCGAATAAAAATGCTCCTTCAAATTCCGTATAAAAGAAAGGTTTCTCTCCAAATCTGTCTCTAGCGCAAAAAACTTCCTCGGTTTGGTTATCATAAATTGCAAAAGCAAACATCCCATCCAGGTCCTGAAGACATTTTTCCCGCTTGAAATCAAAAAGAGCCAATAGTACCTCAGTATCAGAATGACTTCTAAATTGGTAGCCATTTTTGATGAGAATTTCTTTGAGCTCAAGGTAATTGTAGATTTCTCCGTTGAAAGTAAGCGTGTATCTGTCCAAATAATGCATGGGTTGTGCACCACAATCTGTAAGATCAAGTATCGATAATCTTCGATGACCAAATCCTATTTTTCCGCTCTCACTGATCCAATGTCCAGACCCATCCGGACCTCGATGAATGATAGAATTGGTCATTTTCACCAATGATTCTTTTGAAATTCGATTGGGATTTTGAGAAAGTATTCCTGCTATTCCGCACATGGATTAATCTTGAAAGAAGTAACTCTTTATTTGTTTGGTAATCATTTCAGCCGCTTTTCCATTACCGTAGAGTTCAGGAAAATGGACCCCAGTCTTTTTATCAAAGCTGTTGCCAATCTCGTGTAAATCATCGAAAACTAATCGGTTCCATCCCTCATTCAAGGTCTCCATCCATTCAGTTTCTTTACGAATCGTCACACACATCCGCTCTAGGATATAAGCCTCTTTTTGAATTCCGCCACTGTCTGTGATCACTCCCTCGGAAAATTTCTGAAGTGAAAGTGAATCCAAGTAGGATTGCGGACCGATCAGTTCCAGGTTGGTATATTTCTTTGGATTAATGTCAAATTTCTGAAGTCTCGCTTGGGTTCTGGGATGAATTGCCAAATACACCCGGTGATTGAGCGATGCAAAACTATCAAAAATATCCTTTAACCGATCAGCATCATCAGTATTGTATGGTCTATGAATGGTAGCAAAGTAATATTTACCCGAAACAATTGGTCTAAGTTTATCTTCCACAAGCCTGAGCATATCGCACATCACATCACCAGAACGAAATATTTTGGAGGATGGGATACCTTCCTTACCTAAATTTTCTACTGCAAGAGCTGTAGGACAAAACAACATTTCGGAAAGTTGATCAGTCAAAACACGATTGATTTCTTCAGGCATCTCTCTGTTGTAACTGCGCAATCCCGCTTCAATATGAATAATAGGAATATGGAGTTTGGAAGCTGCCATAGCTCCTGCCAGCGTACTGTTGGTATCCCCATAGACCAAGACCAAATTTGGTTTTTCCGCTAGCAAGACTTGCTCTATTTCTGCGAGCATTTTTCCTGTTTGAGCGCCTTGAAGCGAGCTTTCACGCTGGTCAAAAAGAAAATCAGGATTTGGGATTGCCAGTTCTTTGAAAAAAACCTGACTCATATTTTCGTCATAATGTTGACCTGTATGAATGGTCAATGCTCGAAAACACTTCTCCAAAGCAAGCTGAATTGGAGCGTGTTTGATAAACTGGGGTCTAGCCCCCACTATCGATATAATGCTAGGTTTGCTCACTGATTTCTTTTACTTTATTTAACAGGACAGACTCGAAATGCTCCATAGAGAGTTCCTGGGCAGCAACTTCCAGATTTAAACGGAAATTGATTAAGTCTTCTTTTGAGAGAGATCTGATAGTTTCGGCCAATGATTCAGGACCAAAATCTTCAGCAACTTTCCCAATATCGTATTTTGTAACATACCTACTCATGACAGGCGAAGGTCCGATAATCATAGGGAGTCTAGCTTGAACAAACTCAAAAAACTTATTGGGTAATGCCATCCGATTATTAAAGCTGAGTGGGGCTAATGAATATAATGCCAAATCATACTGACTAATAAACGGGATGATTTCAGAATATTGCACAGCCGGAATCAACCTTACATTTGAAATTCCACTGGTGAGGTTTACAAGAGATTTGTAATAAGCAGATTCATTCTGAACTAGCATCAGATCCAAGGAATAGTTATCTCCCAACAATCTAAACGCTTCGACCATTATCTCCAGCTTCCGGTCAGGGTTAGGCACACCGTGATGAATAAACTTTAATGTTGAATTAGATCTCCGCTTCTCATTCGAGGAAGGATAGTATTGAGAAGCATTCGGAATTACCAATGATTTTATACCAAAATCTTTTTCGCATTGGTGTGCGATCTCTTGGTTTACATTGATCAAAAGATCAAGTTTCGGTAAATATTTTTTATAAATCTCGTTGTAGATACGTCCCCAGGTTCTAGCCCATTTTAGATCTCCTTCTACCTCCAGCGGATGATATTCGTGCGCATTAAAAATAACTTTATAGCTCTTTTTTTTGGAAAAAATATAGGGTAAATAGGCAGGTTCATGAGCAATTACCAAATCAGGTTTGACACGCTCCAGAAGTCTGTCAATTTTCTTTTGTGTGGTGAAATATTTACCCAAATAGGTTTTGTTAAAGCAAAACACACGATAAATTTTTCCCAGTGTATATTCAAAATGAGAAAATAAAAAGCAATCCGAAGAGATAAACTTCACCATTGGATCGTGAGGAGCGGATGACCCGGTGGCTACTATTTCATAATCCTTTTTCAGTGCCTCGATTTCCCGTATCATTCGAGGCCCATTGTGTAAGGGTCTGGTAGTAAGAATCAATAATCTCATTTCAAGATAGATTAAATCGACTTGAGATTAGATTTTTAAAAGTCATTAGTTCCTTGCGAATTAGGATTGAAATCAACCCTGCTGCAATAGCCAAAAGAATTGATTTTAAGAGTACACTAATAAAAAATGAGTCGGATGTAATCCAATAAGATGCAAGAACCACTGTCACAAATATCAGAAGAATGAGTGCATTTTTTAAGAAATCAAAAGGGATATGATAGTATTGCTGACTTTTCCAAAACATATAAACCGGGATTAATAGTTGAGAAAAACACACGGCCAAGGCAGCGCCTTCCTTTCCTATCCACGGTATAAAAAGAAAATTTAAACTCACCAATACTACAGAGGATACTAAGTGGATGACACCCACCGGCGTAGTCTTTTTTTGAATAGTTGCGCCAATCGTAGAGATACTTCCAAGTCCAATTAAAAGCGAATTGAAAGTAAGAATACTAGCCACAATAGTAGCATCATAATAATCTGGCGTCGTCAGTACTTTTAAGGCCTCAAGCGAGAAAACAGAAATGAACGTACAAAACATCCCTACCAGTAATAAATAAACTTGCAAGGATAGCGCAAACACTTGCCTAGCATTTGGCTGATTGAGAATCGAAAAAGCAAAAGGGGACCATGCCTGCTGAAATGCAGTAGTGGCCAAACCGGCCACTGAAGCGATACTTATCCCAATTTGATATAGTCCGACTTCCTTTTGGTCCAAAAACTCATTCAAAAAAAACACACCAGACAAGTTGACCACCCAATACCCCAAACTCGCTGGTATGAAAGGGATTGCAAATTTGAACATCCCTCGAAAAAGGGAAGCATCAAACCATGCTGGACTTCCTACCCACTTCCTGATGAAATAGTATGATAAGGGTAATACTAACACCGTGGAAATCAACTGTGCATAGTAGATACCTGAAAGTCCCCATCGAAGAATCACTACAAATAGGACATTAAAACCTATCAGGACAAGACTCTGAATAATAGAAAGTGCTACAGACTTTTTGGCTTCTAACTCTAGCCGCAGCACATTGATAGCTATTGTAGACCAAACAATCATCGGAAGACAAAAGGAAATCAATTGAATATAAAGTTCTCCCTCTTCGTGATACGGTAGAAAGCTTCTTTGAAGAAATCCGGCTGAGAAATAAAGAACTGCCCCAAAGAAAATACTAGAGAAAAAGTAAAACCATATCCAAGTGTTGATGACTTTTTTTCGGCGATCTATCGAATCAGTCTCATAAAACCATCTTGCAGTGGATGCATCAAGTGAAAAAACTAAAATAATGGATATCAGAATATATCCATTCGTCAAGATACTGATTACACCGTAATCATCCGGTGTATAGATTCTTGTATAGATTGGCGTTAAAAAAATAGAGATAAATCTCGTAAAGACTCCTGATAGGCCATAAATAACACTATCAGATAAAAGTCTCTTTATCTGTACGAATAAGGACACTAATCTTGGATTTCCAATTGGTAGACATTACGGTAGTATTCATCTACCTTTTGATCACTGAGCAATTCATTCAATAGCGTCCTATTGTAATTAACTTCATCATTGGTCAGCCTAATTTGAAAATCCTCAGGTGAAGCATTTTCCAATGGGAAAATCAAAAGACCTAGATCAGTCAATTGTCTATATATCGGATTTTCGGTGTACAAAAACACCTTCATACCCAAGTGAAGTAAGGTCATGATATTTCCAAATCCTTGATGAATCAAAGAACCGAAAACGGCAAAGGAAGATTGAATCAGTATTTGGTAATACTCCGCTCGCGGAAGATAATCCTCCAAGGGAAAAAAAGATGCGGAAAATAGCTCCAAGCCCGATTTCTTTACTTCCTTAATGTATTCTGGATTTCCGTATGAAAGCGGACATATAATCTTCCTGTTTAAAAAACACTCCTTCAACTGAGTCATGAGATCTAAATGATTCAACTCCGGCACGCCTGCGTGACCTAAAAGTATTGCATCTCCCAAGTCGCCGGGACTTATATGATCCATATCTTTTAGCTGTTCATTTACAGACAAAATCCCATGCATGATATGGGAATATTCCTTATTGAAAGATTTTGAAGCATTTATCACATCGCCGGGAAAAAAGCTTCCAATTTGAGTGATTCTTTTGAATGATTTCTTGTAAACGAAATACCCGGGTTTATTAAGTAAGAATTTAACCACCTCCTTAACTTTTGATTTGAGAGATAGAGGTTGGAATTTAAAAACAGAATCTAGGGCAAAGGTTTGCGGTAAGTAAACTCTTCCTTTATAAAATGGACTATTGTACAAGTCTCCACTCCAAAGCATCCAAATTATTTTTGAGGAAGGAATATCTGCCAACTCTATCAAATAAGCGGTCAACTCATGATGGTAATGAATGATAACTCGCTGGTAACTTGAAACTTTTTTTGAGAAATCCCTTAGTTTTTTTTCATCCAAACCAATAGTTTTGACTTGAGCTGAGCTAATTTTTTTTGGATTTTCATCAAAAGTCACATAATCGTTTAATCCAGGGAATAGCCTGTCACATCGATCGATTATCCAATCTGCAAATGGGGAGTCTGGAAGAAATACTAAATTTTGGCTTTTGAAGCTCAAGGTTTAATTCGAATAAATGATTTTGTCAATTTTCGAAAGGATGCTTCGCCATTTTACCGGCAGCTAAAGGGTGATATTCTCCGCTAAGCCCGATTGCTTCCATATGTCTGATATCATGAACGATCTGAATACTCGGCATTGCCTCTTCCAATCCAAACCCCTGCCCATCAAGTATATGCTGATAACTATGGGTATGCAATTCTGTAAATCCATCACTAAACTCAATCTCCTCTCCTTCCATGGTCAAGGAGCGAAATGTCTTTCCACCTTTTGCCTTGACATGATCTGGTAGGGTCTCTATATTGATACTCAAAAACCAACGAACTCGGGCTCTTTCTAATTCAAAATAGCCCGCCGCTCGATCATGGGTATGGATATGAACCACATTCTTCTTCACCGCTCCAAATACCCAAGTCAACATATCATAGAAATGAACCCCAATGTTTGTCGCAATACCACCCGATTTACTCACGTCTCCCTTCCATGAAGTGTAATACCAATGTCCGCGCGAGGTGATGTAAGCTAAGTCGATGTCATAGATTTTGTCTTTGGGACCTTCTTCAACTCGTTTTTTCAACGCAATAATTGCGGGGTGAAGTCTCAACTGAAGAATATTGAACACGCGTGTACCGTGTTCTTTTTCCACCTCCTTTAAGGCTTCAATATTCCAAGGGTTCAACACCAATGGCTTCTCGCAGATCACATCCGCGCCTACCCGCAATCCAAATCGAATGTGGGAATCATGCAGGTAATTTGGCGAACAAATACTTACGTAATCGATTTTTTTCTCTGTTCGCTTCAACTTCTCCACATGGCGATCAAAGCGCTCAAATTCAGTAAAAAAATCAGCTTCAGGAAAATGACTATCCATCACTCCTACACTGTCAAATTTATCGTAAGCGGCCAGTAATACATTCCCTGTATCTTTTACGGCCTTCATATGTCGGGGTGCGATGTATCCCGCAGCACCGATCAATGCAAAATTCTTCATTTAGTCAGTTTTCTAACTTGATTATTGTCTAATTCGTATTGATCTCCCGTGGCTTCGCATGCAGCTTTCCCCCCGGCGTCAAACTCTAACTTTTCTCCAAATTCACTCATCCAGCCCATCTGACGCGCCGGGTTACCTACCATCAACGCATATGCCGGAACTGTCTTTGTGATCACTGCACCGGCTCCGATAAATGCGTACTCCCCAATATCATGCCCACAGACGATCGTTGCATTTGCTCCGATGCTCGCCCCTTTTCCAACATGTGTTTTAGCGTATTCGGATTTGCGATTCACCGCACTTCTAGGATTGATCACATTGGTAAATACCATCGAAGGGCCAAGGAAAACATCAGATTCACAAATTACTCCGGTGTAGATGGAAACATTGTTCTGAACCTTCACATTATCACCCAAAACAACTTCGGGCGAGATCACCACATTTTGACCGATGTTACATCTTTCGCCAATTTTACAATTTGGCATAACATGCGAAAAATGCCAGA
>JBBQDY010000029.1:0-18498 GCA_038320155.1 Cytophagales bacterium | reverse complement strand
ATAGGGGCTATTTAACCAAACAACTCTGTCAAACAATAGCCTTGGTATTGTTACAAAAAGATTAAAAAAACCTAAAGTCAAAGAATACTGCCTCAAAATGGTGGTTAAAAATGAGGATTGTACTTTGGAAGTCGTTCCAATCGTATTTTTTATTCTTCTCACTTTTAGAAATGATTTTATTCCAATTAAGGCCATCAATAAAACTATTAAGCCAAAAGGTACAACTACAGCAAATCCCTTTGTTTTTCCCTCTAAATTTTGAAATAAAAGAATTAATATAAACACCACAAGAGCGGTACTGATGATCTTTGGCCAAGAGAAGTAGCTTTTAATAATTGTCCATTGAATTTTGAGAAGTTCTCTTTTTGCGCTTTTTTCAAAATTTTCTTGTAGAGAATTGTAATAGCTATACCTGAATTTCTGCTCCAGCTGAAACAACTCATTCCCAAAATCCGCTTCTGCAAAACTCTCCAGATGACTTACATAATGATCATAAACTTCTATTAGAATCTCTGCTGAAGTCAAATCTTTGAAAGCGATGGCCTTTTGAATCCGAGTCATTTCTTCTGAACTTAATATTCTTCGATCCATCAGATTCCCAGTTTAGGTTCCATCCCAGGATTCAATATTCGCTGTAGATTATCCACGAAGGCATTCAGCTCCGACATTTTGGAGGCAGTTTCCGTTTTCCCTGATTTGGTCAGGCTGTAGTATTTCCGCACTCTGTTGTCCACCTGCTCGATTTGTGTGCTGAGTAGACCTTCGGCTTCCAGCTTGTGTAGGGCAGGGTAGAGCGCACCTTCGGTGATTTTGATTTCACCAGCGGTAAGTTCTTTCACTTTCTGGGTGATCTCATAGCCGTACATGCGTTCATTTTCCTCCAGCAATTTGAGGATAATGGTTTGAAGACTTCCCTTGATAAGATTATTGTTGGACATGACTGAGCTTTTTACCTAACATAGGCCAATATATAGAAAAATTATATACCTAAGAAAATTGGGTATAAAAAATAACCCAGTTCAGAAAGTAAGTTTGGATTGGAGGCGTCAGAATTGAAAAATAGCTATGATCCAAAACTCTAGAAACCAATAGGCAGAATTTTGGATCAACTTTATTCCCGGAAAATCGGGAAACTCATGAAAACGAATGTTGGCTACTTTCTTAATCAGCTCCTAACCCAAATGAATTTGACATTGAAATCGGCATCGGACATCCGATATTGAAATTCAATCCTCGGACAGCATTCATCCTATATCTTTCACCAAGCATCCGTCACCCGACACCGGTCATCTTTCATTTCCATTTTCAAAATCCCAGCTTTGATCGAAGGATTTGAAGAGGTTAATTTCTCGGCTTCTTCAACCGATTCGACATTGAAAAAAAAGAGTCCTCGAAGTTCCTAATTTCCGATGAAAGGACCTGCTAAAACTAGCTTCCCTTCTTCTGCCAATCGGGTGATATTAGCTAGATGTCCAGCTTGAAATTCTGCCCGATCTGTGGCTGAATATTCTCCAACTCGATCACCTCGGTAAAGGAAAGCGATGACATATTTTTTCATTCCATAGTCATCGACATCCAGCTGTTTTGCCAGCTCCGGATCATAAGTCGTTTGGGCGTTGCTGATCAAAGTTGTGAGGAGAATTAATGAAAAAAGGATTAGGAGATTTTTCATAAGTCGGGGAGATTTATTCGCAAAAGGTTGTTATCCTAAAAACTTTGGATGCTGTGAAGTAAATTACTTATAGAAAAATTGAGGAATTTATTTTATAAAATCACCTATAAATCATCCCCAAAATATTAAGGATTACACTTACCTTTTTTCGATTAGAATCCAGTTAAATTGAAGGGGCTAAATCGAAGCTAATTCAAGCGGCTGATTTGGGTAATGAGGACTTATTGGGAACAATTTTTCGACTATTTTTTTTACTCAAATAGCTCCCGAATACGTCAAATACACTATCCGGAAAGTAGGGGAGGGCTTTGCAAAGTGGAGTATTTATTCCAGCTGAAATTGTCCATTGGTCCGAGTATTTGGTTCTTCCGAAAAAACAATTCTAGCCGTTATTCCAATAATAATCCCTTTAAATCAAGGCAATTTGTCAATCGCGATGCAGTTTTATTAGTCTTACAAAGGAGCCAAATCAAACTTAAAATTCACTTTACTCATATAATCATAAAATGTTGATTTAAAGAAAAATAAATGATTTTTAGATAGCACATGATGTGATAAGGCTAAAAAGTTTAGGCATGTCTAAAAAGTTAAAATTTTCGATTTTGACTGAAAATTTCACCTATGTGGTTTCAAAATAGACTAGTCAATAAATTGCGCTGATCAGAGACTATAGAATTCGGTTGAAATAACTGAACCAATTCAAACATCCAAATTTTAGCTTTAGAAGCTTCCACTTTTATACTGAAATTCTCAAATGTCGATTCGAGTAAAGAGCGAAAAATTGGGAAGAAATAGCGCCAAGATTTTCGTATACAATGCGCTTCTGTTGAATTGAAATTATACTGTTTTCTGACTTGATTTTTGTCTAAAATTAGTGGGAATTTAGGCTTGAAATCCGAATCAAAATTTGAATAAAAAAGCTTGATGACTTTTCTTTCAATATTGCGTGCTCCCAAAATCTGATCTAATAAAATTTACTAGGCACATGAATTGATTCTTATCGTTAATCGGTTCCAAAAGAAGAGTTCTAAAACCCTTCGTTCCTACTTTGTATTCTTTATATTTCGGATATTTAAGATCAGGGCTTTTGAATTATTTCCGTATTTTCGAACCATCAAAATATTCCAATGAGCGAAGAAGAAGACGACAAAAAACCCTTCCTATCCAAAAAGTTTGACAAGTTTTTTACAGGCTTAGCAAATGCTTGGAGTTTCGTAAGTAGATTTTTCAAAGAGGTTTTTTTGCCTCCTTACGAGTTCAAAGAAATAGTCCATCAATGTTACCGAATAGGGGTAGAATCGCTGCCGCTAATTTCCCTGACAGGGTTCATAGTTGGTCTAGTCTTTACCAACCAATCGAGGCCTTCCCTTTCTGAATTTGGAGCGGCATCGTGGCTGCCGTCCTTGATCTCGATTGCTGTAGTTAGAGCCATGGGACCATTGGTGACAGCACTGATTGCTGCTGGAAAAGTAGGCTCAAGTATTGGCGCCGAGATTGGTTCGATGAAGGTAACTGAGCAGATCGATGCGATGGAGGTTTCGGCTACTAATCCTTTCAAATTTCTGGTAGTTTCCCGGGTTTTGGCCACGACATTTATGATTCCGCTATTGGTGATGTACACTGATTTTGTTGCGTTGATTGGTTCGTTTTTAAGTGTCAATGCGAATGAAATGGTGAGTTTGTCTACCTTCTTTGTACAAGTATTTGAGTCGATTACCTTTTTGGATATTTTCTCCTCTGTTCTAAAATCAATCCTTTTTGGTTTTACAATAGGAATAGTTGGATGCTATAAAGGCTATAATTCTTCGAAAGGGACCGAAGGTGTGGGAAAAGCAGCAAATTCAGCGGTTGTTATTTCGATGTTTTTGATTTTCATTGAAGAGTTGTTGTCACTTCAAATTGTAAATGCTATTCGAGGAATGTAGGCTATGGAAGAAAAAGTAATAGAAATAAAGGGACTCAAGAAATCATTTGGCGATTTGGATGTGCTAAAAAGCGTCGATTTAGATTTGTACAAAGGAGAAAACTTGGTCGTTCTTGGAAAATCAGGTTCTGGTAAATCCGTTCTAATCAAAATCATGGTTGGGCTACTGAAGCAGGACAGAGGCAGCATGCTAATTCTTGGAAAAGAAGTTTCCAACTTAAAAACTAGGGAGCTGAATCAATTGAGACTGAAAATTGGATTTTCTTTTCAAAATTCTGCTTTATACGATAGCATGACAGTGAGAGAAAACATGGAATTTCCTCTGGTCAGAAATATAAAAGGGCTTTCCAAGAAAGATATTACCTACAAAATTGAAGAACTTCTAGAGGCGGTAGGTCTCCCGCAATCCATCAATCAGATGCCAAGTGAGCTTTCGGGAGGTCAAAAGAAGCGAATAGGTGTCGCGCGAACGCTTATACTTGAGCCGCAGATTATGCTTTACGATGAGCCTACAGCCGGATTGGATCCAATTACCTGTATGGAAATCAATAGCCTGATCAAAGAGATTCGAGAGCGGTATAATACGTCTTCGATCGTAATTACGCATGATTTGACATGCGCTAAAGAGACAGGTGACCGTCAGGCAGTATTATTGGATGGTCAATTCAAGGCCATAGGGACATTTGAAGAAGTTTTTGCACACGCTGAGGATCAGCGGGTGAAGCTATTTTACGATTATAACTTTATCGATTTATGAGAGGCGAGAATAAACGTTCGGTCATGGTAGGCATTTTTGTCTTCATTGGCATAGCCATTTTGGTAGTAGGAATTTTGACCCTTGGAGGTCAGCAAAAGAAATTTGTAAAAGCTATTCAATTAAAAACAGTTTTCGATGATATCGGCGGTTTGCAAACTGGAAATAACATTTGGTTTTCCGGAGTAAAGATCGGCACAGTCCGAAAAATCAATTTCTACGGAGATGCTCAGGTAGAAGTAGAAATGAATGTGGAGGAAGCGGTAGTCGAATTTATCCGAAAAGATTCGAAAGCAACCATCAGTTCTGATGGTTTGATTGGAAATAAGATCATCGTCATTTACGGTGGAACTACTTTGGCACCCCCTGTAGAAGATGGGGATCGACTAGAGTCTGTGATGCCGCTTGATACGGATCAAATGATGGAAACTTTGCAAGTCAACAACGAAAACTTGGTTCAAATCACAGCAGACTTGAAGAAAATGACTTCCAAGATGGCCGCTGGAGAAGGGATCGTAGGAGCCGTATTGACTGATTCGATTTTGGCAGAGAATTTCCGCTCCATACTGAATAATCTAAACTCGGCTTCAATTAGCAGCAATAAGATGATCAGAGAGCTCAATTCATTTACTTCTAAATTGAACAAAGAGGGAAATTTATTCAATGATTTAGTGACAGATACACTTTTGGCAGGAGAAATTCGTACTACGATGGAACGGTTCAAGGCTACTGCTAAAAACAGTGAAGAAATGACAGAAGAATTGAAGGAAATTACTTCGAAACTAAATTCTGGTGATAATGCTTTTGGTGTTTTTCTTAATGATCCAGAGTTTGCTCGAAATTTGAAAAGCACCATGGAAAGTACGGATTCCGCCGCTTACAACCTTAATAGAGGTTTGGAAGCCTTAGAATATACCTGGCCTTTCAGAGGAGGTTTCAGAAAGAAAGCAAAAGAAGAAGCCAAATCCGATAATTGAAAATTTGATTATCCGCTACTTTGCCAGTAGGCAGAATAAGTAAGAATATAATTCACACATAATTGATAATTGGGCGTTTCGATCTTCCGTCTTCGATCCCAAAAAACGAAGAAAATAAGGTGACTGGCATCATTGCGGATACCCATAATTGAAAATCTCCTTAATCTTTATCATTCAGCCCGCGATCGATCTTTTCGCGGGCTTCTTTTTTTTCATCTCCATTTGCCTGTTTGGTCTCAGTGTCATTTTCTGCAGTCAAACGTGCAATAATGCTAATCGGGAAATGGTCTGATCCTATTGCATCTTCTACTCTCAATTGGACTAAGCCAAAATGATGGCTTAAAAAAAAGTGGTCCAATGGCCACCTCAAAAATGGAATTTTTGCATTGAAGGTATTGAAAAGTCCTCTTCCCCGTCGAGGGTCAACCATTTTTGATGTTTTGAGAAACAACTCCGACGTGTAGCTCCATGCCACATCATTCAGATCTCCAATTACCAGGCTTGGGCTACCTTCAGATTTCACTTTTTCACCGACTAGCAGGATCTCCGCATCCCGATCTGTGCTTTTTGGATTTTGAGTTGGTACAGGAGGAGTGGGATGAATGCCATAAATTTTGATTTTTTCCCCATTCAAAAGTTTAACATCAAAGGTAATCGAGGGTATTTCTTCATCAATGAGATAATTTATTTGGTGAGATGTGATTTCCAAATTTGAATAAAGCAACATTCCATAGGTATTGTCCTTAGGAAACTTCAACTGGTAATTAAATTTTTGATCTAAGCTTTCCAAACCCTTCTCCCATTTGGAATCAGTTTCTACTAAAAACACAAGATTAGGCTTTCTCTCATTCACCACGGAAAGTACTTTTTCGTAGTTTGTATTTTCTTGGTAGACATTCGCTACAAGAATATGGATGCAAGAGTCCTTCTCAAATTCCACATTTTTGATCATTTTTTCCCCAAAAGGGGAAAAAGGGATCACTTTGAACGATAGAAATATGAAGCATCCTGCTAGAGCCACTAAGAAAATCCAAAATTCCAATCGTCCAGTTTTTATAGGGATTACAAGCCAGATTACAATTAAAACAAAAATTAGAACTAATTTCTGAAGTCTGGGATAATCAAAAACTCTGATCCACCAAAAATCCCATTTTAAGAACGGAATCAATGTTGCAACTATAAATAGACTGCTGAACAACTTTAGCACGATCAAAAGCATTATCGAAAAATTTTAGTAATTCAATTCTAATTATTAAGTTTTAAGGAGTAAGACTAAAGAAATCTTACTTTTTCCCATGGCAGTATTTTGTAAATTGAGATATGTGATAAAAATAGCAATACCCGTTGATATTTCTTTGAAAAACAAGAATTCCCCGATTTTAAAGAATTTGGCTTATTAAAACACTTCTCAATCAATTGCCATGAAAAGGAAAACAATCATGAATCCAAAAGTCTAAAGCTTATTGAAATATTTTAAATGTTTTTTTAACCTAACACTCGAAAACTATGATACAAGACCACTTCAACATCAAATCAACTTTGAAAGCCGGTAACGATTCTTTTGATTACTGGAGTCTTCAGAAACTCCACGACTCAGGAAAAAATATTGATTGCTTGCCATTTTCAATTCGAATTTTGTTAGAAAATGCACTTCGAAATTATGATGATTTTTCAATTACAAAAGAGCATGTCGAGACTATATTAGGTTGGTCTCCGGAAGCTTCGGACAAAGATATACCCTTCAAACCAGCGCGTGTTCTGATGCAGGACTTTACGGGAGTTCCTGCTGTCGTAGATATTGCCTCTTTAAGGTCTGAAGCTAAGCGCAAGGGTAAAGATCCAAGTAAAATTAACCCACTTATTCCTGTGGATCTGGTGATAGATCACTCAGTTCAAGTAGACTATTTTGGTACTAACTATAGCTATAAGAGAAATGTCGAAGTTGAATACGAACGAAATTCCGAGCGCTATAAGTTTTTGAAATGGGCCCAAAAATCTTTTGACAATTTCTCAGTTGTACCTCCTGGAATGGGGATTTGTCATCAGGTAAACTTGGAATATTTGGCAAAAGGAGTGATCGTGCGAGACGGAAAAGTATTCCCTGACACCTTGGTGGGTACAGATTCACATACGCCAATGGTCAATGGAATAGGAGTCGTAGGATGGGGAGTAGGAGGGATAGAAGCTGAAGCGGCTCTTCTCGGTCAGCCTATTTACTTCATCATGCCAGAAGTGGTCGGACTGAAGCTCACAGGCAAACTTCCGGCAGGAACCACCGCCACAGATATGGTATTGACTATTACGGAATTGCTTCGAAATCATGGAGTCGTAGGAAAATTTGTAGAGGTATTCGGGCCCGGGTTAGATCATTTGTCAGTACCTGACCGAGCCACGATTTCCAATATGTCTCCTGAATTTGGGTGTACTGTCACTTATTTTCCAATTGATGATCGAACGCTCGACTATATGGGAAAAACCAATAGACCAGCTTCTCAGATCAAACTTGTGGAGGATTATTGCAAAGCCAATATGCTTTGGAGAAAAGATGAAGATCTGATTCGATATTCTTCGTTAGTCGAGCTTGACCTTAGTTCAGTAGAAGCAACTGTCTCTGGACCGAAACGACCACAGGACAAGATTCTGGTTCGGGATTTCAAACCACGTTTTGAAGAGCTTCTTCGCGAGATTCATGGGCGATCCTATATTCCGATTGGCAAGCGGGAAGTTTCCCGCTGGTATGCTGAAGGTGGCGGTCAAACCAATCAGACTAATACAGAGGCCAATTCGGACGTAGAATATGAAACTAAAGTAAAAAATGGGCTAAAAACCGTCACCGTAGAACTTCACAATGAGAAATTTGAGCTATATGATGGTTCTATCGTGATCGCAGCGATCACATCCTGTACCAATACTTCCAACCCATCGGTAATGCTTGGAGCTGGGCTAGTGGCTCGGAAGGCTAGAGAAAGAGGCTTAGATGTCAAACCCTGGGTAAAAACCTCTTTGGCACCTGGTTCAAAAGTCGTCACAGACTATTTGGAAAAGGCTGGACTCTTGGATGATCTTGAGGCGCTTAAGTTCCACACCGTCGGGTACGGTTGCACCTCTTGCATTGGTAATTCGGGTCCTTTGCCTAGGCACATTGCCAAAGCGGTGGAAGACAATGACTTGGTGGTGGCTTCGGTCCTTTCAGGTAATCGTAATTTCGAAGCACGGGTACACCCACAGGTTAAGATGAACTACCTCATGTCGCCAATGTTGGTCGTGGTCTATGCAATTGCAGGTCGGGTCGATGTAGATTTGTACAACGAGCCCCTTGGGTTTGACCCGAATCTGGAACCGGTTTTTATGAAGGACATTTGGCCTACCAATGAGGAGATTGCCGAGTTTAGCAGAAGGGTACTTTCGCCGGATGATTATGAAAAAAACTACGGGGAGATCTTTGAAGGGGACGAGTTCTGGAAAAACCTTGACTCTGGAGAAGGCGAAATTTATCCTTGGGATGATTCCAGTACTTATATTAAAGAGGCTCCATTTTTCAGAGGGATATCGAAAAGCGCACCTGCACCAAGAAATGTAATCGATGCACGGGTTCTTCTGAAATTGGGTGATTCTATCACAACTGACCACATTTCTCCAGCTGGTTCTTTTAGGGAAAATTCTCCGGCAGGTCAGTATTTAGTCGGACGAGGAGTGCAGCGTCCGGACTTCAATTCCTATGGCTCAAGAAGAGGAAATGATGAAGTAATGGTTCGGGGTACTTTTGCCAATGTTCGAATCAAAAACCAGCTCAGTGAGCAAGAGGGTGGTTTTACTACCTTTCTTCCTGAAAATACAGAAATGAGTATCTATGATGCTTCTCAAAAATACCAGGCATCTGATACGCCTTTGATCGTGTTGGCAGGTAAAGAATATGGGTCTGGTTCCTCTAGAGACTGGGCTGCCAAAGGAACCATTTTGTTGGGTATCAAAGCTGTGATCGCAGAAAGTTATGAGCGGATTCACCGGAGCAATCTGGTGGGAATGGGCGTACTTCCATTGCAATTTTTGATGGGTGAAAATGCTAAAAATCTTGAGCTAACTGGAAAAGAAGAATTCTCAATCTATGGAATTGAGGAAGGACTGACTCCAGGTCAAATATTCATGGTCAACGTCAAATCGGAAGATGGCAATCGCGAGATTAAGGTTCAGTCAAGACTTGATTCAGCCGTGGAGATCGAGTATTACACCCATGGAGGTATTCTCAATTATGTGCTGAGAGATTTTCTGAAGGATTAATTTCCTTTCGTTTAAAAAAAACCGTCAGATGAGGCGGGGTTTTCTGGCTAATTTAATTTGAAACGTATCGGTATTCTCACTACTGAGGATGTTTTGTTCCCGTGCAGATCAATTGGAGCTATAAAATTTGGGTTAAAACCTTTCACGACGCGAGTAGCTTCGCTAATTAAGGGTTTGTAAAGTTCATCTTCATTGAGACAGGATATTTTAATGACTTCCCCAGCTTCATTAACATCAAGCTCAAGGAGTACAATGCCCATTTCTCGTCTTTCTCTTGCTTGAGGGGGGTATTTTAAGTTTTGAGCCAGAAATGAATTATAATCTCTTGTCTCATAATTTGCCTGTACCTCCATCGGGTTTTTAATGCTCTCAACGGTTGGTCTTTCCGATTCACCTAGATAAAATTTGTAATCTTGACCTGCAAAATATGCCAGGCGGGACACTATTTTTTCATTATCAACAAACACTTTGACGAAACTTCCATTATCTATATTTTTCAGTTCACTGGAAATCAGATTTTGAAGCGTGTCATAGCTAGAAATGATGGCCTCATTATAGCCTAATGCTTCATTGTATTTTTCTCGGATTTGAATAACAAGTCGATTTTGGAGATCGTAGATTTTAGAAACAGAGGTGCTATCCTTGCTAGTAGTTAGAATCTGATTGTATTTATGATTCCCGAAATTCTCATTAAGAACTGGGGTCATGCGGCTGTCCAACTTAATAATTACTCTTTCTTGCGCCTGTGATTGAATGATGCCTATGGCAAAAGTGAACATCAGAAGAAAGGAGAATTTGCTGTACAATGTACTTTTCATTTGAATTGACTAATATTGAAGTTTAATAATACAAAAACTTTACAGCCGGTGCAAATTCTCTTGCCCAGAACCATTCTTTGTGCTCGCCATCTTCAAAAACAGTGGCATTCAGATGATCAGGATCAAGATACTTAGTTAGGATTTCGGTAACTTTTCGTTGATCGTTGGCCATGGAAAACTCTCCGCCTTCATTTTTCCCGACGACCAAATACATCTTCTGAGTAGATTTGATTCTGCTTAAGTAGCTTTCTTCCAAGGTTTCCGGATTAAACCAAAAGGAAGGAGAAAATATACCTCCAAGTTGAAAAGTATCGGGAAATTCAATCAAAGCTTCTGCTGCGATCAATCCTCCCAAGCTGCTACCCATGATTCCCCGTTTGCCGCTCGTAATTTGATAATTTGCCTCTACTTGGGGGATTAATTCTTCACACACAAATCTGAGAAAAGAAGCACCTTTTCCCGATGGGTTTCCTTTGCTTTTAAACCAGCTGTATTCTTGAGCTTTACCTATTCCATTACCTGGATTTGCCACGGCTACGATAATCAAATCCAAACCACCGTCATGTAATTCTTGAAGTTTGGTCGGGATCTGCCAAGTGCCGGCATAAGCTAGGGAATCATAAAGAAGATTTTGCCCATCCATCATGTAGAGAATGGGATATTCCTGTTCGGCTTGAAAGTTTGGAGGGAGGCAAATCCAGATGTCTCTATCCTCCTTTAGAACTTCACTCTTGAAACTCTCATGGATGATTTGCTGGGCGATTGAGGTATGCCCAGCGAATAAAAGGATAAGGATAGGGAGGATAGTTTTCATTAAAGGAGATATATTGAGATTAAAAATAGACTTTTTGAATTGATTCACACTGATTCAAATTTCCGTTTGCTTGATAAGCAGACTGGTTCCTAGCTAGCTTTTGCTTAATGATAAAACTCTTTTATCCGATAGATAAACCTTATTTTTGTGACTTAATTCTAGTAACGCACGCCTATGAAATCCATAAATCCTACCACTACTCCAGCTTGGGATAGACTCACTGTTCTGGCTGAAAAATACAAAGACCTTCAAATTATCTCTCTTTTCGATCAAAGGGAGCGATTCGAACGCTACAGCATCTCTCTTGACGACATGTTGGTAGATTTCTCCAAAAATCGTATCAATGATGAAATCATGGATGCCTTGCTAGATTTGGCGGAGGAAACCGAACTTCATGAAGCAGTCGAATCCATGTTTGGAGGAGCTCACATCAACCAGACAGAGGATCGAGCAGTGCTACATACCGCACTTCGCAATCGAAGTGGACATGGAGTATTTGTAGATGGACAAGATGTGATGCCTGAAGTAAATGCGGTCTTGGCGCAGATGAAGAAATTCGCGGATCAAGTCAATCAGGGGAAATGGCTTGGATACTCCGGCAAGCCAATAAAATCATTGGTAAATATCGGAATCGGTGGATCGGATCTGGGCCCGGTGATGGTAACAGAGGCGCTTAAGTCTTATCAAGCAGCAAATTTGGAAATCTTCTTTGTATCCAATGTCGATGGAACTCATATTGCCGAAACGTTGAATAAAGTTGATCCAGAGACGACTTTGTTTTTTATTGCCTCAAAGACTTTCACTACGCAAGAGACCATGACTAATGCGCATACCGCGAGAAATTGGTTTCTGGAAAATGCGAAAGAGGAATCAGCTGTTGCCAAACATTTCGTAGCACTGTCTACCAATTTGAAAGGTGTGGAGGCGTTCGGAATTGATCCACAAAATATGTTTGCATTTTGGGATTGGGTTGGAGGGCGCTATTCCCTCTGGTCAGCCATTGGATTGCCGATTGCCTGTGCAATTGGTTTTTCAAATTTTGAGCAATTGCTTTCCGGTGCTCATGCCATGGATGATCATTTCCGCCATTCTCAATTCAATCGAAATATTCCTGTTTTGCTGGCTTTGATTGGAATTTGGAATACCAATTTCCTTGGGGCAACCTCTGAAGTGATCCTTCCTTATGATCAGTATATGCATCGCTTTGCAGCCTATTTCCAGCAGGGGAATATGGAAAGTAATGGCAAATACGTCAGTCGCTCAGGAGAAAAAGTAAATTATACGACGGGTCCAATCATCTGGGGAGAACCCGGGACGAATGGGCAGCATGCGTTCTATCAATTGATTCATCAAGGTACACACTTGATTCCTTGTGATTTTATTGCCCCAGCTATTTCCCACAACCCGATAGGAGATCATCATCAGAAATTACTCTCTAATTTCTTTGCTCAAACTGAAGCCTTGATGAAAGGAAAACCACTCGATCAAGTACGGGAAGAAATGACGAAGTCAGGTAAATCTATGGAGGAGATCGATCAAATTGCCCCGCACAGGGTTTTTGAAGGAAATCGACCTACGAATTCAATCTTGGTAAAGCAAATCACTCCATATTCCCTAGGAATGCTAATTGCGATGTATGAACACAAAATTTTTGTACAGGGAGCAATCTGGAATATATTCAGTTTCGATCAGTGGGGAGTAGAGCTAGGGAAGGTGCTAGCAAATGGAATTTTACCTGAATTAAAAGACCAAACCGAAGTTACCTCACATGATGGTTCGACAAATGGTTTGATCAATGCCTACAAAAGAATGAGGTAACTCTGCAAGGCCGCTGGAAGATTTTCAGCGGCTTTTTTTCAAAACAAGACCATGAAATTTTTAAGAAAAACTGGAGCGGATTCAGATTTTGCTGGCTTGGTTTCACATTTGGATGCTTATTTGGCAGATAAGGATGGGAGAGACCATGACTTTTACAATCAGTTTAACGGAATTTCCGGAATCAACTATGCGCTTGTTTACTATTTTGGAGAAAAGCCTGTAGCCTGTGGCGCCATTAAGGAATATGGAAATGATGCAATGGAAGTCAAGCGGATGTTTACCCTGCCAGAATACCGCGGAAAAGGTATTGCATGCAACCTTTTAGCCGAATTAGAAAGCTGGGCAACTGAGCTTTGCGCAAAACGAGTTGTGCTTGAAACAGGCAAAAAGCAGGTAGAAGCGGTCAGGTTATATGAGCGAAGTGGCTATTGTCGAATTCCCAATTATGGCCAGTACGTCGGAATAGAAAACAGTATTTGTTTTGAAAAGCTACTCTAGCCTGAAATTTCCAACTTATTTGAGGATTTTAAATCCAACCGCTTCTATTCCTGAGAGTTCGTCTTCTCGCATGTATTGAAGCAAGGTGACGGTGCTTGTTTTCGGATTAAGTTGGAAAGGGATCGTGTCATATTTCGTGATGATATTCCCAAATCCTTTCCCAAGTGGTTTTCCTGATTTGGAATCGAAAAGCGGCATATTCACCAATCTGTTTTCCAAGATCAAATTCGAAGAATCCTTGGAGATGATTCTCACATAGCAATTGGAGAACTTATAGGATTCATTAAATCGAATCGCTATTAGGCTAGTCCGACTAGCTAAATCCAAAGAATTCAAGTCAAAATTGATACTATCAGTGGCATTCCACGCTGACTGGTCCAAGGCCTTAAATTCTTCAAAGATCCGATCACCCGAGCAGGAATTTAATCCAAGGATTAAGAATAGGAAAGCTATTATTCTCAGGTTATTCATTGGAGTTGTCATTCGGATTTGGCCCCTGATTCCTTCTTGGTGGAAACTTCCTTTTTTCCTGAGGTTTTTGCTCTCCGGATTTATTCTCGGCTGTTGGCTTAGATTTTTGACCGGACACATTTTGACGAGGTGGTTTCCCAGGATTTTTCTGCTGAGGAGCCTGATTTACTTGTGGTGAAGGCTGAGTTCCTTGATTTCTAGCTATGTCTTGCTCACCTTGTGGCTTTTGGCTACGGTTTTTATTTTTGTTTTTATTCCTGCGTTTTTGCTGCTGATCGGCAGGTCTAGGCCTGTTGGTATTGTCTGTATTAGCGGTAGTATTTTCTGCTTTGGCTTGTTCCGGTCTAGGATTAAAATCTGTATTTCGATTATTTCCAGACTTTTTCTTTTTCGGGCTTTTCTTCGCAAACTTCTTATCCAGCATCTCCAATTCTAGGGTGGACTTTGCTGCCAAATCTTCAATATCTGTGGCTTTGTCCACCTGAAGATTGAAAACCTTGATTCCTTTTTCATTCAATTCCTGAATCTCTCTCACCCGATCGCAAGTGATGGTGTGCCAATCATTATCATTGTTGTAGCTGAACCACATCAGTTTTCGGAAGATATCCGTCTTCTGCAATTTTGCCATACCTGATTCGGTCATCAATGCACGATCCACATTAGGAATATCCTTAATGGCATCCATATAGGTGTCAAGCTCATAATTTAAGCAGCATTTCAACCTCCCGCATTGTCCACTGAGTTTTCCTGGATTAAGGGAAAGATTTTGATACCTAGCCGCTGAGGTGCTGACATTTTTGAAATCGACCAGCCAAGTAGAGCAGCAAAGTTCACGGCCGCAAACACCGATTCCACCCAGTCTACCAGCTTCTTGGCGGAGACTGATCTGTTTCATTTCGACTCGAATTCGGAACTCTCCCGCAAGGAATTTGATCAATTCTCTGAAATCAACCCGATCTTCGGCCGAATAGTAAAAAGTTGCTTTAGCATTATCGGCTTGGTACTCGATATCAGACATTTTCATCTTTAAGCCGAGCTCTTCGATAATTTGTCTGGCGCGATAAAGACTTGGAATTTCTCGGTTTTGTGACTCACCCCAGCGCTCCATATCCTTTTGATTGGCAACCCGGTAGATTTTTAGAATATTGTCATCATCCCGGATTTTACGCTTTTGCATTTGTAGGCGTACCAGTTCACCCTGAAGTGAAACGTGCCCAATATGATGTCCGCTTGGCACATCCACTACCACAGGGTCTCCAGTATTTAGCTGAAGAAATTCCACATTTCGGTAATATTCTTTTCTTCCACCTTTGAATTTGACTTCGACAATGTCAAAATTATCTACTTCAGGAATTCCCATATGGCTAAGCCAGTCAAAGGAATTCATTTTGTTACAATCGCTCGTCCCACAAGTACCGTTACTTTGGCAGCCTCCAGTTCCCCCTGAGGAAGTGGAGCACGTACTACATCCAGCCATATATATCTATTCACAGGGTTTGCCCTGATCCGTTTTGGGTTTATTTACTTATTTAAGTTAAGGATATCCTTGCCGATATCACTTCTGAAGTATGCTTTATTCCATGAAATTCGATTCACAGTAGCATAAGCGTTTGCAAGCGCTGAGGAAAGATCTGGACCTCGCCCAGTAATTGCCAAGACTCGACCGCCTTGATTGATAAGTTGACCTTGTTCGTTCGTCCCAGTTCCGGAATGAAAGATTACACTTTCTGATCCGGGATCTGGAATTGATATTTCAAATCCCTTTTCATAAGATCCAGGATAACCACCGCTTACCATGACCACGGTAGCTGCGTATTCGGGAGATATTTTAAGTTGATAGTCTGCCAAAGTGCCTGTTCCAATACTTTTTAATAAATGTAGAAAATCACTAATAATCCTTGGCAAAACTACTTCTGTTTCCGGGTCTCCCATTCGTACATTGTATTCGATGACTTTGGGCTCACCATCACTATTCATCAAACCGATAAAAAGAAAACCTTTGTAAGGAATCCCCTCTTTTCGCAATCCATCTACCGTTGGTTTGACTACTTTTTCTTCTACCTTTTTCATAAAGGCCTCATCTGCGAAAACGATCGGACTTACCGCACCCATTCCTCCAGTGTTAAGGCCCGTATCACCTTCACCGATTCGTTTGTAATCCTTAGCCTCGGGTAGAATTTTATAATTCTCACCGTCGGTAGCTACGAATACAGATAGCTCGATTCCAGTCAAAAACTCTTCGATAACTACTTTCGACGACGCCTCGCCGAATTTCTGATCTATGAGCATTTCCTTTAATGAAGCCTTTGCTTCTTCCAGCGTCAAACAAATCAAAACCCCCTTTCCTGCGGCTAGTCCATCTGCTTTTAGTACGATCGGGAGATTCTGTTTTTCTAGATAAGCCAAGCCTTCCTCCAGTTCCAAAGCGGTGAAGGTCTCATAAGCGGCTGTTGGAACGCCATTTCTGAGCATAAATCGCTTTGAGAAATCCTTACTTCCTTCGAGTCTTGCTCCCATTTCGGACGGTCCTACAACAGGGATTTTTGAAGTCTCAGGCTGAGCCTGAAGGAAATCGACAATTCCTTTCACCAAAGGTTCTTCAGGACCCACAACCACTAGATCGATATCTTTTTCTAAAATAAATGATTTGATGGCTGGGAAATCAGTGATTCCAAGTGGAATATTAGTTGCTATAGTGGCTGTCCCAGCATTTCCAGGTGCCACATATAAATTCGTACAATCGGCACTTTGGACGATTTTCCAAGCGAAGGCGTGTTCTCTGCCGCCGCTTCCCAATAAGAGTATATTCATTGACTCAATTCTATTTTAATTGGCGTGTTGGGAAATGAATTTGATGCGGTAGACCCGCAATTCATCTTCTGCGAAGTCCTCATCTTCCAATTCTTCCAACGCTGCCTTAATATTATCGGTACTTGCACTCATGAAATATTCATGGAGGATATCTTCTCGCTCATCATCCATGATATTTTCGATGTAGTAATCGATATTCAACTTTGTTCCACTGTAGATAATTTGCTCAATCTCTTGAAGCAACTCAGTCAAAGTTATATTTAGATTTCCTGCTATCTCATCCAAGTCGGTTTTTCGGTCGATTTGCTGGATGATTGATATTTTGACCTTCGATCTTGTACCGGAGGATTTGACGACTACATCAGATGCAGTCTCGATTTCATTTTCCTCAACGTAAGTTTCTATCAACTTAAGGAATGGAGCACCGAATTTAGCGACTTTTCCCATACCCACGCCATTGATTTGCGCGAGTTCTTCTTTGGTAGTGGGATACACTGTCGCCATTTCTTCCAGCGAGGGATCTTGGAAAATCACATAAGGAGGTAAGCCTTTGGACCGAGCCACTTTCTTTCGTTCGGCTTTGAGTAGTTCAAATAACTTCTCGTCATAAGCAATTCCGGCATTGATTACAATTTCTGCCTGCTCATTCTCCACTTCCGCTTCAAAATCATGATCCTTGTAGAGATCAATCTCATAGGGATCTTCCATGAAGGCTTTCCCCTTCGGTGTTAATTTAAGAACTCCGTAGCTTTCAATATCTTTTTCCAAGAAATCCTTAATCATACTCTGACGAATCACTCCGACCCAAGTTTTCGCCGTGTGATCAGCCCCAGCGCCGTAAATAGGTAATTCATGATGTTTGTAGCTTTCTACATAATCGGTCTTTTCTCCGACCAAAACACTTACTAAGTGGTCTAATCTAAACCGCTCATTGGTCTGTTTAGCGGCTTCCAAGACTTTCAAGGCAAGATCCATTCCTTTGAAAGTTTCTCGATCACGCTTACAGTTGTCGCAAAAACCACAATCATCATCCATGGTCTCGCCAAAGTAATTCAGGATAAATTTTCTACGACATACTCCAGTTTCGGCGAAAGCAGCCATTTCTTGAAGTAAGATTTTTGCATTTTCTCGCTCCGTGACCGCTTTGTCTTTATTGAATTTGTCCAGCTTGACGATGTCCTCGTATTTGTAAAACATCAGACAGTGACCCTCTAAACCATCCCGACCTGCACGGCCAGTCTCCTGATAATAGCCTTCTAAGGATTTTGGCACATCGTAATGAATCACATAGCGAACATCCGGTTTGTCAATTCCCATCCCAAATGCGATGGTGGCGACAATAACGTCCAATTCTTCATTTAGGAAATCATCCTGATTTTTGATGCGAATAGCGGAATCCAAACCAGCATGATATGGCGCTGCATTGATCTGATTGACTTGGAGTAGTGACGCGATCTCTTCAACCTTCTTTCTACTGAGGCAATAAATGATTCCCGACTTGCCTTTATGACCTTTGATAAATTTAATCAGGCTTTTCTTGGAATCATTCTTGACTTTTGGGCGAACCTCATAGAATAGATTAGTCCTGTTGAAAGAGGATTTGAATAAATCAGCTTCCTCCATTTGAAGATTTCGCTGTATATCCTGCTGCACTTTTGGCGTC